>JAFRMZ010000235.1 GCA_017430465.1 Oscillospiraceae bacterium | reverse complement strand
TGAGATTCTGTATTCTGTATTCAAAGCCGGTGCTGATGGCAGAGAGGTTCCACCCGTTCCCATTCCGAACACGGCAGTTAAGCTCTCTCACGTCGAACATACTTGGCTGGTGACGGCCTGGGAAATCAGATAAGTGCCGGCGTAATATTTAAAAACTGTCTCAGAAATGAGACAGTTTTTTTATTGTCTGGAAGATACGGAATTAATCCGCATCAATGCCAATAACTGTAAGCAGATTTTGATTTACTTTGAAATGAATATCAAATTCCGCAAAACGCATACTGTAAATTCTTTCAGCATCTTCCTGATATGAAGGTCTTGGGTCGTCTGCCAAGCAGGCAAGAACGGCTTTTTGTTTGTCTTCCGGAATCCTATTGAGCTGTTCTTCCGGAAAATTTACATTCAGATGATAATCTTTCAGCAATTCGCCGTAGCTTCCGGATGCCTCTGGATAACAGTCTGTATATGGAAGATAAGGTTTAATATCCAAAATTGGCGTATTGTCAAGTAAATCCACTCCCGAAACAAGCAGTTCACCATGTTTGATTCCTTCCAGTTTTACGCAGGACAATCCTATCGGATTGGGGCGGAATGGTGAACGGCTCGCAAATACGCCGATTCGTTTGTTACCGCCCAGCCGGGGCGGTCTGACAGTTGGTGACCAATTTTCCCGATGCGATGCCGAAAAATCAAAAATCAGCCATAAATGCGAAAATTCAGTGATGCCTCGCAAAGCTTCTGGATTTCGATATTCTGGTTCAAATGCAATTCGTCCGGCCAGTTCCGGAATTCTTCCGGCCTGACGTGGAATTCCAAACTTTTCTTTGAAATCTGTATGAATATAAGCTATCGGTTTGAGTTCCATGAAATCCCTCTTTTCAGAATAAATTAAAAAACTCTGCTGAAATTCAGCAGAGTCTTCAGTGAGACACGAGGGATTCGAACCCTCGACACCCGCCTTAAAAGGGCGGTGCTCTACCGGCTGAGCTAGTGTCTCATATCTGTTTTTGATTTTTGTGTTATGTCCCTCACAACATGTATTATTATATCACACTTTCAAAGATTTGTCAAGTGTTTTTTCAAAAAAATTTGAAAAATTTTAAAAAAATTTTTTTCACTCAATTTTCAGATTCAAAATGGCTTGTTTCTGTTGATTTTTTCATCATTCTGTGTTATAATACTAGAAAAAGAAGGGGGTGCTTATGACAGACAAATCTAAAAAAATTTTTAAAATCATGATTTTGCTGATGCTGGCAGCACTTGTTATTTTTCTCACTGTCCGGTATTTTGTTCCGCTTTGCCATATATTCGGTACGGAGCAGGGACGGGAAGAACTTGCCGGTTTCATCAAGCGTGCAGGTATTTTTGCTCCGCTGGTGTTTATCCTGCTCATGGCATTTCAGATTGTCATTGCATTTATTCCCGGAGGTCCGCTGGAAATTACAGGAGGCTTTCTGTTCGGCGGATGGCTTGGAACATTCCTTACCATAACAGGTGCAGTGCTCGGAACACTGTGTGTATATGCCCTTGTGAAAAAATTCGGTTCACCTCTGGTGCATTTTTTCATCAATGAGGAAAAAATGAAAACATTTTCCGTGCTCCAAGATGAAGATAAACTGGAATTCTGGGTGTTTATTTTATTCCTGATACCCGGCATTCCAAAAGATTTGCTCACATATATTGTACCATTGATGAAAATTAAAGGCAGACGTTTTCTGATTCTGTCTGCACTGGCAAGATTTCCGGCTCTGACCGCTTCTGTTCTGATGGGAGACGGCCTTTCTGACGGCAGATATGGCTTTTGTATCGTGATTGCCTGTCTCAGTGCCGTGGCATTATTTGCCGGATTACAAATCAAAAAACATATTCTAAAGGAGAAACATGAATCAAAATGAAAAGAATTTATTATATCTGCAACTTACATGCCGGAAAGGCCGAACTCAGTACCTGTCTTGGCGAAATTCTTGACAAGATGACAAAAGCCGGCTTTGAAGTAACCGTTCATCCGACGCAGGCCGTTCAGGATGCGACCACTTCCGCAGAACAAGCAGTGAATTCTAGATTGTATGATTATATTTTCTGTTCCGGCGGTGATGGCACACTTCATGAAGTCATGGACGGAATGCTGAAAGCTAAAAATACCATTCCAGTAGGATATATTCCATGCGGTTCGGTGAATGATTTCGCCAAAAGTATGGATATTTCCAAAGATATGCTAAAAGCCTGCGAGGATGTCCTTGATGGCCTGCCCCGAAAAATCGACATCGGAACAGTCAATGACAAAGGATTCAGCTATATTGCTGCATTCGGAGCATTTACTGATATTGCTTATGGAACGCCTCAGAATATCAAAAATGTACTTGGCCCTGCTGCCTATATGATTAATGCAATGACCAGCCTTGCCAGCATTCGAGCCTATCCTATGCGTATCACATGTGACGGACATGTCATTGAAGATGAATTTATCTACGGAATGATTACAAATTCCGCTTCGGTAGGAAGCGTTCTCGATATTAATGATTTCTATTTTGATGATGGCGATTTTGAAGTCACTCTGATTAAAAAACTTGCCAAACCCGGAGATTTGGGGCGAGTTCTGAAATTCCTCAAAGATATTCATGAATTCCCCGAAAATGAACAGGTCTACTGTCTCCGTGCTTCTGAAATCAAAGTGGAGCTTCTGGAAAAAACAGATGTTCCATGGACTATTGATGGCGAATATCTTCCGAACGCTTCGGAATTTCATATCATCAATCACAAGCAGGCGGTTTCATTCCTTGTGCCGAGAACCTGTCCGACTCACCGTTTTCAGGAAACTTTCCTGCTGTGGAAAGTCGAAAAGAAAGACTGAATCATGAAGCATTTTCTGAACTTTCTGACGGATGTACTTTCATTTGTCCCGTTGATGATACTCGGCAATGCATGGATGCTATGGCATACTGTGCAGAATACAAAATTTAAAATTATTATTTTATTTTTTCTGATAATTTATTATCTTGGGTGTCTGTTCCTGCTGGAACGCAAACAGGCCAGAAGCCGGAAACTTGCCGTTCTTTCGCACGGTATCCGTCTGATTCGTCAAGGATGTATCTGCTCCGTCATGCAAATTTTTATCCTGAACGGACAAATCCGCATGATTCTGTTAGATAATATGATGATTGCACCTAAACCGGACTGGATGAATTACGGTCTGATTCTCGGAAATTTTCTGATTTTTCTGGTGATGCTTGCCGGCTTGTTCTTTGGCGGTGTATTCCGGACAGTTGTCAGCTCAAAGCAAGTAAAGCCGGTGTGGTATCTGTTTCTGATTCTGTTCTGGTGGATGCCTGTCATCAATCTGATAATTTTTCATCATATCGACAATATCGCAAGAAAAGAATTCTATTTTGAACGTGCTAAGGCGGAACTTGATATTCTCCGGCAGGAAAGCGAAATCTGTAAAACAAAATATCCGGTTCTGCTGGTGCACGGAATTTTTTTCCGTGACTGGCAGTTATTCAACTACTGGGGGAGAATTCCTGCCGAACTCCGGAAAAATGGTGCATGTATCTTTTACGGAAAACAGCAGTCTGCGCAAAGCATCGGGAAAAGTGCGCAGGAACTTCATCAGCAGATTCATGCTGTCCTTGAACAGACAGGAGCGAAAAAAATCAATATTATTGCACATTCCAAAGGCGGACTCGATTCCCGTTATGCTATCGCCAAGCTCGGAGATGCTCCGTATGTTGCAAGTCTAACAACTATCAACACACCGCATCATGGATGCGCTTGGGTAGATGATGCCTTGCAGAAAATTCCGGATTCTGTTCAGAATTGGCTGGATAAAAAATATCGGAGTATTTTTCAAGTGCTCGGCGATACCAGTCCGGCTTTTCTGGAGGGTGTCCGTGACCTGACTGCTGAACATTGCAGAAGTTTCAATCAGGAATGCCCAGTTCCTGAGGAGATTTTCTGTCAGTGCAGAATGTCCCAAATGAGCAGGGCATTTTCTGCACCGTTTCCGCTATGGTTCAGCTATTTATGTATGAAGGCATTTGACAGTTCAGCGGTATCTGACGGCCTTGTCACGGCCGATTCTGCCCGCCTGAACGGAAAGAATTTCAATTTGCTGAAACCTTCCGGAACAAGAGGGATTTCTCACGGCGATATGATTGACCTCAGTCGGGAAAATATTCCGGAATTTGATGTTCGGGAGTATTATGTAAATCTTCTCAGTGATTTAAAACAGAAAGGATTCTGATACTTATGAAAAAAAATCAGCATACCAGAATGCTCGGCTATCTGAAAACACCTCAGCCGGCAAATGACAGGGAACTGATTTATAAAATCGTGATTGATGAAATCCGGAATAGGGGAGCTTTTGTCTATCTGTATCTTGCTCCGGATGCCGTGCGTGGTTCTTATGATTATTATTATCACGATGCAGAAGAAGCCGTTCAGGAATGGGAAGGCGAAATTGATGAACACGGTTGGATTCCGCTTCCTGAACCGCCTGACAATGCTCATGATTTGATATGCTTGGAATAAGCAGAAGCCTCTTTCCGGCCGGAAAGAGGCTGATTTTTTATTTCTTGTTTTTCGGCTTGTCCCACATACGCACTAACGCTACGATTGTAATATTATCAGAACAATTGTTTTGCAAGGCAAGTTCCATTAATAATTGCAGTCTGCGAACCAATGGTTTCGGCATGGCAAGAATTTCTTCCATTTCGGGTTTTGTAACATAATCAGATAGACCGTCCGAGCATAATAATAAAATATCGCCGTATTCAATTCGTTCGTGATGTTCCCGAACATCAAAATCGGGCTGTTCTGTCAGATTTCCCATCACAGGAAAGATAATATTTCTTCTGGCGTGATTCTGTCGTTCATCGGCTGTGATTGCGCCTTCTTCATACAGAACCTGTACAAAAGACTGGTCTCTGGAAAGTTGCTGTAAATGTTCGTTCCGATAACGGTAAAGACGGGAATCTCCGACATTCATGCTGTGAATCATGTCGGCTTCATCTACGCCGACTGCACATAATGTTGTCTGCATGTTGCGGGTATCTTCCTGTTTTGCGCCGAGTTCAGCAAGTGCTTCATGAATGGAGAATAATTTCTGTTCCATATCTATCCGGCTGTTGAATGTCACATCTTTCAGCATGTGCAGACATGTCGAAGAAGCCAGTTCGCCGGAATGCTCACCGGAAACCCCATCCGCAACAGCTATCAGAAACGGACTGGCAAGTTCACATTCCGTGACACCGTCTGTCAGGACAGTGCGGTGAATTAAGAGCGCATCTTCATTATGGGGACGAATGCCTTTATCCGTAATCGCACAGCAGTAATACATACCGTTTCACTTCCTATTCGTGATAAATAATTACTGATATTATTATACAATATCTGAGAGATAAATACAATGACAGAATGACATCAAATCGTTACAGGCTGATTACAGATTTCAGAAAAAGTCCTATATTTCGCTGAAATTTCCTAAAAACTTAAAATATTCGAGGTTTTCCGACAATTCCGAAAGCAGGGCGCAGACTGTAGTATCATGAACATTTCCGCTGAAATCAAGATAAAACATCACATCAAAACTTCCGTTCTGAATCGGACGGCTTTCAAGTTTCAGCAGGTTCATGTCACCAATGACAAACTTGCTCAGAAGACGATACAGAGAACCTTCTTCATGAGGAAGTTTCAGCATGACAGAAATTCTGTCGGCATCTTCCGGAAGAAGCAGTTCTTTTGAGATGCAGATAAATCTTGTATAATTCGGTACATAATCTGAAATATATTTTTGCAGAATTTCCAGTCCATGAAGCTTGGCACAGCTCTCAGAACAGATAGCCCCGTAAGGCTGGTCAGATTCTGCTACCATCTTTGCAGCAGTCGCCGTGTTACTATAGGGCATCGGATGCATGTCATGCACAGTGATGAATCTTGCACATTGCGACAATGCCTGCGGATGAGAATATACTTCTTTTACATCCCAGAGCTTTGTTCCTTTGCGGACGGCGAAACAGTTCGTGATTTCAACTGTCGTTGTTTTGCAGATATAGAAATTATATTTCGCCATCAGGTCATAAGCCTGCACCACACTGCCGGCAGTGGAATTTGCTACCGGAATAATGCCAAACTGGACATCACCATTCTGGACGGCTTCAAAAATATCAGCAAATCCCGGCAGAAATTTCGGTTTGCAGTTCTGTCCGAAAAATTGTTTTGCAGCAGTTTCAGCATTTGCACCGGCTGTTCCCTGACAAGCTACCACTGCTGACGGGTCAAGTTTCAGAGGCTTGTACTCATAAGGCTGTACGTTCTTATGCAGTTCACGATATTGCAGATATTTGCTGATGTCCATAATATTCTGAAACAGTACCGCAGAATAGCCTTCCAGTCCTTCCGGTGCATTGTTCCGGATACGCTGGATGACTTCTTTTTCACGGTCTGTCTGAAAAATCTGCATTCCGTGTTCCTGTTTGTACAGTGCCACCTGACGGCAAAATTCCATTCTGGATGCGAAATCAGACAAAATCCTGTTATCCAGTTCGTTGATGTTTTTTCGTAATTCTTCCAGATTCATAAATTTCCTCCTGATGTATTTTTGACAGCGTTTGCTGTTCTATTATTATTATACAAAATTTTTTTGGAAAAATCAATACAAAATTTGTATTCAGGTATTGAAAAAGGGGGGACTTTTATGTTATAATATAGAAGTATGCGAAACAGGAGGGATGCTTTTGAGAATTTTGGGGATTGACCCCGGCTATGCTATTGTCGGGTTCGGAATTGTAGACTATGCCGGTGCGAATTTTGCTCCTGTTGATTATGGTGCAATTCTTACCGAAGCCCATACACCATTTACCGAACGGCTTTGTAGTATCGATACAGATATTTATGAAGTTTTCCGGCGGTATGAGCCGGACTGCATGGCGGTCGAAAAATTATATTTCACATCCAATCAGAAAACGGCTATTGATGTCGCACAGGCAAGGGGAATTCTGATTCTGGCTGCTGCCAAGAAAAAAATACCGGTCTTTGAATATACGCCTCTGCAAGTCAAAATGGCCGTTGTCGGCTACGGAAAAGCCGAAAAAAAACAAGTCATGAACATGACAAAAAATATTCTCAGACTTGAACAGATTCCCAAGCCGGATGATGCTGCTGATGCACTTGCAATCGCCATCTGCCACGGGCACTTCTGTCGGGGGAAAAGATAATTTTTACAGGAAGGATTTACAGATTATGTATATTTTATCACAAGATAGAAAAATTCTGTTTCAGTTCGGCGGTGAGGAAGGTTTCAGTATGCTGAATGTCACCAGAAATTTCGGCGGAAAAGAAAAATATTCCATTATCGCAGGAAATGTGCAGGTGATAGGCACATATCCGGAAGAAAAAAATGCACTCGATGAGCTTTCCAAAATTCTGGAAGCCCTCGAAGAAGGCAGAAATACTTATACTATGAACTAACCGGAGTATTATTATGATTTACAGCTTACATGGAATTTTAATCGAAAAAGAACCAAATCTTGCCATTATCGAATGCGGTGGGGTCGGCTATGCCTGTCGGACAACTAATACAACACTTTCTGCACTCGGCCAAATAGGAAACGAAGTCCGTGTCTATACCCACATGAACGTTCGGGAAGATGCTGTCGAATTGTTTGGCTTTGCGGATAAGAATGAACTCAAATGCTTTCAGATGCTTCTTACCGTCTCCGGAATCGGCGGAAAAGCGGCACTCGCAATTCTGTCTGACCTGACTCCGAATAAATTCGCACTTCTGGTCGCTTCCGGAGACAGTACAGCCCTCACAAAAGTAAAAGGTATCGGCAAAAAATCCGCTGAACGCATTATTCTTGACCTCAAGGACAAACTGCTGAAAGCTAACCCAATATTGCAGGATGCACCAGTTTCTGTCATCTCTGCCGGTACGGATAACTTTTCTGAAGCCCTTGCTGCCCTTGCTGTGCTCGGCTACCGGCAGGAAGAAGTCATGCCGGTTCTTGCTGGTCTGGAAGATGCCCTTCCGGCTGAAGAATTAATCCGGCTGACCCTCAAAGCAATGGGAAATCATTCTAAATAATCATCAGGAGGCGAATTTTTTATTATGAATCTAGATGAATTATTAAAATCTGCCATCAATGACCCTTCCCGCCGAAGCATTTTTCTGCAAACACTCATCCGAAGCGATATTTTCGTGATATGCCGGAATCCTGTCAAACCGGATAAAAATCAGCATGGTGTCCGTCTGGAATTGGTAACTGTCCGCAATACCGAAGGAGAAGTCTTTGTGCCGTTCTTTACCAGTCACAAGAGTATGCAGAGATTTGTCCGCCGTTATGCAGAATGCTACAGAATGAACTGCCTGCGCTTTTTTGATTTGATTCAGGATACTTCTGTTGTGCTCAATCCGAATTCCTACGGAAAAGAATTCAGTTCCAAAGAAATCCGTGCAATTCTGAAAGCCGCTAAAAATCTGCATATCAAAGCGATTTCTTATAACGAATTCGAGACGCTTACCTACAGAGAACCAAAAGAAGATTTCACTATGCTGACAAAAACAGCAAGCAAGTTTTTCAGCACCCAGCCTAATGTGGACAGAGCTTTTCTTGTCGAAATGCAGAAAGGCAACGAAAAACCGCATCTTCTGATTGTGGTCGATATGCTCGGCAATACTCGGAAATTATTCGTTGCGCTCGCAAGGTATCTGGATACCAATCATCAGAAAGAAAGCCATCTGTATTTTCTGAGCTATGAACAGGCACTCGCCAAGAAAGCTGTCAGAGGCAGAACACCGTTTTATCGGAGAAATACCAAACGCTATTTTCAGCGATAATCATACAGGAGGAAATTTTTTATGATAGAAACAGGGGATTTCAGTTTTGATAACCGTCTTGTTTCCGCACAGGAAACCGAAGAAGATACCGGTCTGGAACGGGGACTCCGGCCGATGTCATTGTCTGAATATATCGGACAAGATAAAGTCAAGGAAAATATGGCAGTCTATATCGAAGCCGCCAAGCGCAGAGACAGTGCACTTGACCATGTGCTGTTATATGGCCCTCCCGGACTCGGAAAAACAACACTTTCTGCTATCATTGCCCGTGAAATGGGCGTGAATCTCCGGATTACTACAGGCCCTGCCATCGAACGCCCCGGCGATTTGGCCGCCATCCTGACTAACCTTTCCCCCGGCGATGTCCTGTTTATTGATGAAATTCACCGATTAAACAGGTCCGTAGAGGAAATTCTTTATCCGGCACTCGAAGACCATGCTATTGATATTATTGTCGGAAAAGGCCCTTCTGCAAGGTCGCTCCGTGTCGATTTGCCGGAGTTTACTCTTGTCGGTGCAACTACCAGAGCCGGACAGCTTTCCGCACCTCTGCGTGACAGATTCGGCATTGTTCAGCGTCTGGAACTTTACACGCCAGAACAACTGACTGATATTATCCGAAGAAGTGCCCAGATTCTTGGCATACCCTGCACTGCTGACGGTGCGATGGAACTCGCAAGACGTTCCAGAGGAACACCCCGTATTGCAAACAGACTGTTAAAGCGTGTCCGTGATTTTGCCGATGTTCTCGGCAACGGCGAAATTACAGAAGAAATCGCCGGAAAATCTCTCGACCGGCTCGAAATTGATGAACTTGGACTCGACAGCAACGACCGCAGAATGCTGAATATGATTATCAAAGGTTACGGCGGAGGGCCTGTCGGACTGGAAACACTGGCATCTGCACTCGGCGAAGAAGCCGTGACACTGGAAGATGTCTGTGAACCATTTTTGATGCAGTTAGGCTTTCTTTCAAGAACACCACGTGGACGATGCGCAACTCAGCTAGCCTATCAGCATCTGGGGTATCCGGTGCAGGGAAATGTTTCGGCAGATGACGGACAGCTTTCGCTGTCGGGTGATGAAGCATGAGCCGACTGTTCACCCCGAACGGCATCAGAAATATCGCCATCACCAAACTGACTTGTGAACTCGTCTGGCAGATTGGCAGGGCAGTGACGGCCGTCCTCGACCTGCATACAGGTGAATTACCGGAAATTTTTATCGCCAAAGATACCAGAAATTCTTCTGATATTCTGGAAGCCGTACTTTGTGCCGGTATCTGCTCTGCCGGCGGAAATGCCGTAAAATTAGGAATTCTGCCGACTCCGGCTGCCGCTTATCTCACAAAGAAATTTCATGCAGATGCCGGTATCATGATTTCAGCTTCTTACATGTCTCCGGAACATAACGGCATCCGGATTTTTTCCCGAAATGGTCTTCCTATGTCAGAACACTTTATCGAGGAAATAGAATCCCTGATTCTGGACACACCGGAGGAACTGCCTTTGTATTCCGGACGGAAATTAGGAAACATATCTGCTATGCCGGATGGAAAAAAATATTATCTGCAACATCTTCAGGAATCCGTCAGCGGAACGCTAAGCGGTCTGAAAATTGCTGTGGACTGCGCTAATGGTGTGTCATCTGGCATCGCCGGAGAATTTTATACTTCTCTGGGAGCAGAAGTCACACTCCTGAACGCTTCGCCGGACGGCGTGAATATCAATCTCAGATGCGGTACAGAATATACGCCCATCCTGATGGACTTTATGACAGAACATCCTGATTATCATGCCGGACTTGCTTTTGACGGCGATGCCGGAAAATGCCTTGCTGTTGATGAAAATGGTACACTTGTGGATGGTGACCAGATTCTTGCCGTTCTGGCCGATGATTATCAGAAGCAAAACAAGCTCCGACATGATGCGCTGGTGATGACATCCGCTTCCAATCTGGGACTGATGGATTTTACAAGAGAACACAAAATCCGCCGGATTATCTCCAATGCCGGAGGTGATTCCATTCTAGAACAAATGACCGAAAACGGCTGTATGCTCGGCGGTGAACCCAATGGTCAGATTTTATTTCTGGAAGATGCCCCTGTTGCAGACGGCTTGCTTTCCGGTGCAAAACTGCTGGAAATTCTGTCCAGACAAAATCAGAAACTTAGTGTGCTGACTTCGGTTATGCATAAATATCCCTCTGTCATGATGCCTGTCCCGATTCCGGATTATTATCGGGAGAACTGGAAAAATGACAGAATACTGACAGATTTTATTGAACATCAGGAACATCTGCTGGGCAGTTCCGGAAGAATTCTTGTCAGGGAAAACAGTTCAGATTCCGTCATCCGGATTCTGGCAGAGGGAGATAATTTCAAACAGTTAAATCAGATTGTCACGGCGATTGCTTCTGAAATCCGTGAACGCATTACAATTAGCAATCAGTAGAGGAGAGAAAAACTTGAGAGCATCAGAAAATTGGAAATCTTATCGTATTATTGATACATCAGACGGCGAAAAGCTCGAAATCTGGAACGGTGTCACGCTGATTCGCCCCGACCCGCAGGTCATCTGGAAAACCAGAAAAGAGGAATCTCTGTGGGCAAGAGCCGATGCACACTATCACCGCAGTGCAAGCGGAGGTGGAAAATGGGAATTTCATGCCAATCTGCCTGAACAGTGGGAACTGCCTTACGGTGCACTGAAATTCCGCATCCGGCCGACAGGTTTCAAACATACCGGCTTGTTCCCTGAACAGGCTGTTAACTGGGATTTTATGGGAAATCTCATCCGGAACGCCGGACATCCGGTCAGCGTGCTGAATCTGTTTGCCTACACCGGAGGCGCAACGCTTGCCTGCGCTGAAGCCGGTGCAAGTGTCTGCCATGTGGATGCTTCTAAAGGCATGGTGCAGTGGGCACGTGATAATGCCAGCTTGTCCGGATTGCAGGATAAACCCATCCGCTGGATTGTCGATGACTGCGACAAGTTCACCCTTCGGGAAATCAGACGTGAACGCCGTTATGATGCCATTATCATGGACCCTCCGAGCTATGGCAGAGGCCCAAACGGCGAAATCTGGAAACTAGAAAATTCTGTCTATGATTTAGTACAGGATTGTGTCAATGTATTAAGCGACAATCCGCTGTTCTTCCTGATTAACAGCTATACAACCGGTCTTTCTCCGTCCGTGATGGGCTATATCCTGAACAGCTTCTTAACTAAGAAATATGGCGGACATGTCTATTTTGACGAAATCGGTCTCCCTGTCGAACAAAGCGGTATGTGTCTGCCGTGTGGTGCAACTGCCGTCTGGTGCAGAGATGATGCAGAGGAGTTATTCTATGGAAAAAATCATTAAGGCAGAACATATTGTTTTCCGCTATCCTGCTGATACGGATGAAAATCAGAAACCTGCTGAAAATCCGCCTATTCTGAAAGATATTTCTTTAGAAATAGAAAAGGGAAGCTTTACTGCTATACTCGGCCACAACGGAAGCGGAAAATCTACTTTTGCAAAACATATCAACGCAATTTTAGTTCCGGAATCCGGAAAAATGTTTGTCGAAAATCTCGATACTTCTGATGAGAATCTGTTATTCGACATCCGTCAGAAAGCCGGTATGGTCTTTCAGAATCCTGATAATCAGATTGTTGCAACTATCGTGGAAGAAGATGTAGCCTTTGCTCCGGAAAATCTGGGTGTTCCGCCGGAAG
>JAFRMZ010000234.1 GCA_017430465.1 Oscillospiraceae bacterium | reverse complement strand
GTTACTGTCAGCGTGAACATCGGTTCGTGAGGCTCTTTGATTCGCCTGCCGTTCTGCCATACCTTTTCTTTAAATGGATTCAGAACTGCTCTGGGTTCATTGTTTTCCACAAACACAGCGGACTGTTCCCCTTTGTGACTGCTGACACCGTGGTCCTTTGTTATGAGGCATCTTGCCGTATCTGTAAAATTCAGCGGATAATTCATATCAATCCAGTACAGTCCTGTTTTTCCTCCTCCTCCGCCTGAGCCGCTGCACTGTGTCACCGCCAGACCGTCAGTCTGATAGACACGGTTTCCCTGACTTCCGCCGATTAGCTGCCTGACTTTTCGGCTATTTTCCTCATCTGCTGTTCCGAAACATAATATTTTTCCGGAACAGTCTGCTCCAAGACATCCTGCAAGGTATACCCGTTTTCTTGCCTGCGGTACGCCGAAGCCGGAGCTGTCATGCACAAGCCATTCCACGCAATACCCCAGTTTTGAAAGCGTATTAAGTATTTCGGCGAAAGTCTGCCCTTTTTCAATCCCCAGCAGTCCGGGAACATTTTCAAAGATAAAATAGCGAGGTCTTTTGTCTTTAAGGAGTCTGGCAAGTTCAAAGAACAAATCACCCCGTTCATCGTGGAATCCCTTCCGCTGACCAGCGACGGAAAACGGCTGGCAGGGGAATCCGCCAGTGAGGAGGTCAAAGTCTGCAAGTCCTCCGGTGTCAATATCTCTGATATTTTCATAGAATTCCTCACCCCCTGTATCATACAAGGCACGGTAGGCTTTCTGTGCATATTTGTCTATTTCGCACCATCCCACAAATTTGAATCCTCCGGCTCTTTCGAGTCCGGAGCGAAAACCTCCGATTCCTGCAAATGCATCAAATACTTTGATAATATGCAGCACCCCTTTCTGCTTATAATGTCAGTATCCTGCTGGACTGTTCCGTTTTTACTGTAATGTTCCAGCTTTTGTCCGGATACCAGAGCATGATTTTCAGCCTGCCGAATTTTCTTGTCGGAATCCGGCTCGTCTGTAATCTTTTTCCGAATCCGAACCGGCAGTGCCATTCCCACCAGTTCAGGAGATTCTGCCTTTCCTGCGGATTCAGCTTTCCGGAACATTCCACCGTTAGAACAGAAAACAGAATTTTCTTTCTGATTTCCGTTCCGAGTGAAGCAGTTCTGATTTTATCGACCGGATATTTCACCGGACTGAACAGCTTTTTCATTTCTGCACTGATTTTTTCCTGACAGAGAATCTTTTCTTTTTCGCTGAGCTGGAAAAAATCCTGACCGCTGTCGTCCCACGGATTCTGGTATGGTACAGAACCGAATATTTTTATCGGACTGTATAATTTAATATTCATTATGTTGTCCTCACATAGAAATACCGCTGATTTCAGGCGATTCTTCTTCGTCTGTATCAGCGGTATCCTGATTTATTTCCTTTATCACCTGAATATTCCAGTCCGGATTCTGTTTCCAGAAGCTGACCAGAATATTCCCGAACAGTTCTGTTCTGATTTCATGCTGTTCGAGCGATTCCCCGAAGTCGTCAGCTATCTGACCAGTCCACCAGTTTTTTAGCTCTGTCAGTTCTTCAGGTGTCAGTTTTCAGCAGACCTGACATTTCAGTACTCCCATAAGCTTTCCGTCAATCACTTCCGCATACGGAAATGCTGAGAAAATTTTCTCGCTGAGAACAGAATCTTCCAGATAATATGCCATCAATCCCCGATGTTCTTCTCCCGGTTCAGCACTCTGTTCTATGAAAGTATTGATTTCTCTCTGACACCGGACAGCTTCCTCCGGACTGAGAATTTCATAATCCGGAATATACTGCGATTCTTCCGAAACGACAGAAACTTTCAGCGGACTTATCAGCCATAGTTTCTGCAGCGGCTTTGTGCGGACTGTGATATCCGGCTGATACGGCACGTCAGCCGGAGAATATTCTGCTGTTTCAACATCTTTTCGCATGGCAAGCACTTCTGCCAGCGACTTTCTGAGCAGAGCCGGAAAATCAATCTGTATTTCTTCTGCAGTTTCGTCAAACGAGAAGTCTTTCTCTCCGCAATGGGACTGCTCTGCAATTTTCTGAGCCATTTCTTTCAGTGAATTCAAAAGCTGACATTCTGCTGAATGATTATTTTCTTTCATCTCCTGCCTCCTTTCCGAAAAAAATCCGTCTTTGTACTTTCATGCAAAGACGGATTTTTTCAAAATGTCATCTATGGTTTTGAACTATAAATTTCTGCATTTTTCGCACCTACTAGTGGCTATTCTGCTATGTTTTTTGCAATTTCATCTTTTTTATTTGAGATAGAGAAGGAATTATCAACGCTTATGAGGAAAAATCCCATTTGAGCCGTGCTAAAATCGCACACATGATGGATGAAGAAACGTGGCTCAATGCCAAGAAAGCCCTGAACCTCGGCTTTGTGGACGGGATTCTGTATGCAAAGAACGAACCGCAGAAAAAGCCTGAATCTGAACCGGAGGAAGAACCTGAACAGGATACTCCGGAAGAAGATACACCGGAAGAAGAGGAAGAAGATGACAAGCCGGAAAAGAAAGAAAAAAATCTGACCGCTATGTCCTATTCTTCTGCAAAAACGATGGACAGCCTGATGCAGAAGCTGTCCGCATTGTACAAGATTTCAATTTATTTTAACTTGACTTATTTGTTTTTTTATGTTACAATAAGCATATAAATTGAAATTTGTGAGAATATTATTAAGTGAATTTATTTGTCGGCGGCACTGTGATGCACCTGTTCTTCGATGTGATCGGATTTGAGCCGAGAAAATTGGAGCATAAAAGCCTGACAGAATCACTGGCGCAGCTATTCAAAAAGGTCTGATACCTTTACTTTTTCAGTTTGATGTGCTATAATATTCATGTATTATTGAAAGAAGGCGCATCTATTGAAACAAGTAATCAAAAACTACGCATTGTTCCTCATTGGGCTTTTCATTGCATCAATGAGCGTAGCTCTATCGGCAAAAGCCGGTCTGGGAACATCCCCGGTTGCATCCGTTCCGTATTCAGTTTCCCTTGTCAATCACACATTGACATTCGGATGGTGGCTGAATATGTGGAGTGTGCTGCAGATCGCTGTGCAGATTGCACTGCTGCGTAAGAAATGCAAGCCGGTAGAGAGCATCATTCAAACGGTACTCGCATTTGTGTACGGCTATCTGACCGACTTTTCTTGTAAGCTCATCAGCGGACTGCAAGCGAATACCTACATCATGCAGTTCGCACTAATGATTCTGAGCTGTTTTGTACTGGGCTTCGGCATCTGGATACAGTTCAAAGGCAGTGTTGCAATGCTGCCCGGTGAAGCAATGAACCGTGCGATCAGTGAAGTAACAGGCAAGAAATATGAGAACATTAAGATCTTTTTTGATGTACTGTATATCATCGTTGCTGCTGCCATCTGCTTCATTTTCATCGGGAAACTCGAAGGCGTGCGTGAAGGCAGTATCATTGCGGCAGTTTTGATTGGCAATATCATAAAGCTGTATAATTCATTGTACAATAAACTCACACGAAAAAAGCTGCAAACCGCTTAATCGCTGTATTGATCGGAGAAAAATATGAATCGCTTTATCATACTGACTTTCTTATTTGCAGTCGGAGGCACAGTAGGTTGGGGAATCGAAGTAATATATCGGCGCTTTGTTTCACAGAAACATTGGGTCAACCCCGGATTCCTTACAGGGCCATGCCTGCCGCTGTATGGATTCAGTCTATGTATTTTGTACTCAATGGCTCGTATGGAGTCATATATATCTGCAAATGAGGTCTGGAAGCAAAAACTGCTTCTGTTTATACTAATGGCTGTTGCTATCACTGCACTTGAATATGTTGTTGGTCGAGTCATGATCTCTGTTGAACACATCAGACTATGGGACTATACGAAATGCTGGGGAAATATTCAGGGCATTATTTGTCCACAGTATTCGTTTTACTGGATGATACTCAGTGCATTATACTATTTTCTTGTGCATCCGCATATATTGGATGTCCTGGAATGGCTATCACAGAATCTTGCATTTTCATTTGGCATCGGCTTCTATTACGGTATCCTTGTATTGGATCTCGTGAATGCAGCTCAGATGATAAGCAGGATACGAAAGTTTGCTGCGGATAATGAGATCATTATTCGTCTTGAACATCTGCGAGAGGAGATCAACTACAACCTACAGCAACGAAAACCTCGATTTCTGTTTTCTATGAAAACCGAAATGCCTTTCACAGAAGCATTAAAGAAATACGGTGAATCTATCC
>JAFRMZ010000233.1 GCA_017430465.1 Oscillospiraceae bacterium | reverse complement strand
GATGGCCAATCCGAAACAGCTCATCCCGAAAGAACGCTTTATTGAAAAAATCTGGGGCTATGAGAGCGATGTGGAATATAACAATGTAGAAGTCTATATTTCATTCTTGAGGAAAAAACTGCATGTTATCGGCTCTAATATCACCATCAAGACCGCAAGAGGCATCGGCTATTTTCTGGAAGGCGGCGAGTGATGCGTGAAAAAATTTCCGATTGAAAAACTCCCCCGCTGGATGCAGGAACTCATCCGTCCGGATGTCATCAAGGCGATGCAGATAAAATTTGTCGCCACCGCTATGGGAATTCTGATTATGGTATTTATTATCATGCTGAGTTCTATCAACATGATTATGAAAACTGTCAGTCAGTCGCAGTCTATGGAACTGCTTGTCAAAATTGCTGAAAGTGAAAGATATGATACACTCAATGAAGATGACCGTCCGCTGGAAGATATTCCGCCACCGGATGACCAGTTTGCTCCTCCGGATGAGCAGTTTCCTCCTCCGGATGACCAGTTCATTCCGCCGTCAGAACCGGAAACCATTGCACAGGCTGAACTTCAAATTGAAAACCTCCATCCTCTTGCGCTAGTTCCTCAAAATGACTGGTATCGCTGGTATCATGAAGACTACGGTCAGAGAAGGCAGGATGACCAAGTACCTCCGGAATTGGATGACAGCAATGAAAACTTGGATGATGAGAATTTTGAGGATTTCGATGAAGACGACTGGGAAGAATATTGGCAGTCCCACGATGCTCCTCCGTTGGAACGGGAACAACGGGAAACACAGCAGTGGGAAACTGAAAATAATCCTCCGCCGAATGAACAGAATCCTCAGCCAGTGCAGGAAGAAATTCCGCCGGAAACACCTCCGGCAGCAACCGAAGTTCCGGCCGTAGCTGAACCCGTTCAGCCTCCTGAAAACAATCAGTTTCCGGAGACGCTTCCTCTGGAAGAACCTTCTGACCTGCCTCCGGATATGCCGGAAATATCTTCTGAATTTCAGTTGACGGAACCTACAGCTTCTGATTCTGAAACAGAAACTTCTGCATCCGAAACAGAAACGGCTGAAACGGCATCGGAATCCGTGGCGGATTCCACAGAAGAAACACTTCCTCCAAAGCCGGACGGCGAAAATCCAAATAATAATCAGAAAAATAACAACAATAATGATTTCCGCATGGAAATGCGCCCGAACAAATGGAAAGTCAACATTGTGCTTGACCATTTTGCACTTATGGCAGATGCAGACGGCAATTTCTTAGGCATCCGCAATACAGAAAACTATACAGATGAACAAGCCGAAGAAATCATGTCTGCTATTCTCAGCACCGGAAAACAGCAAGGCATGTACGGATGGCTTCAATATTACAAAGCAGAAAAATCCTATGGCACTCTGCTGGTTGTAACAGATAAAACATCCGACCAAGGCTTGCTGAATAATCTGTTCCGCACAACTGTCATCGCTGGCGTTATTGTTCTGCTGATACTCTTTGCATTTCTGGTATTCTTTTCACGCTGGATTACCCAGCCTGTCAAGACGGCTATGGAACGTCAGAAACAGTTTGTTTCTGATGCCAGTCACGAACTCAAGACACCGATTGCTGTCCTGACTGCCAATGTAGATATTCTTCAGGATGAAATCGGCGAAAACAAATGGCTTAGTTACATTCAGGAACAAACCGCCCGTATGAATCAGCTTGTCGGTGACCTGCTCCGGCTTGCCAGAATGGATAACGCTACACAGGAATATGTTTTTCAGGAATTCAATCTTAGCACGGCTATTGAAGCGACTGCCCTGCCTTTTGAAAGTCAGGCTTTTGAAAAACATAAAAATCTGGAAATTGACATTCAACCTGATATTGCCTATACAGGCAGTGAACAGCATATCCGACAGCTAGCCGCAATTTTCATTGACAATGCGATGAAATATTCCAATGAACACGGTACTATCAAGATTTCACTTATCCGCAGAGGTGACAACCGGATTCTGGAATTCTACAACACTGGCTGTGAAATCTCGCAGGAAGAAACAGATAAAATCTTCGAGCGTTTCTACCGTGGCGACAAGGCAAGGAACAACAAAGGCAAAAACGGCTATGGCCTTGGTCTTGCCATTGCTAAAAGCATTATGGAAATCCACAAAATCAAAATACAAGTCACCTGTGAGCAAGGTGCATGGATAAGATTTCTAATGATTTTGTAATCGTGCACAAAAAAAGTTAACGCTATAGAAAATAATTATAAAGCTTGTCAAGAATCCGGAAATATTCTTGACAAGCTCTTTTTTTTATGCTATGATAGGAACATAGCATTACAGAGTGTATTTTAGTATGATTCAGGCGATGCGGTACACTGTAAAATGTACAGAAATCATTTTTTAAGAGTTATACAATTTGTATTTTATGCTTGCACTAACGGATTTTAAAAGTTTATTTTTCTGCATTTTATGATATTTTTACAAAAATAAAACATTCTGTTTGTTCACTATTGACAAGTACAGGGAAATCATGTATAATTAAAAATGAGCTTGTTTCTGCTATTTTCACTACTTTTTGAGGGGAAAGCCGTGAAAAAATCAGAAAAATGCAGAGAAATTCCCTTTCTTTGCATTTCGTCTTCCTGCACTGAAAGAAAACAAAAAAACGGCAGCCGCTGCTTCTCATACAGCGGTATTTCTAAAGGGGGAGTTAGAAGTGACTAAAACAGTAAATCTTGCCTATCAGGACAATCTTCAGGAACATGCAGAACATCCTGCTCCAGTGATTGAAATGCATCTGAATGAACAGATGATTCAAGAACGCATTGCGCTGGAAACACCTGTTCTTCCGCTGGAAAAGCCTGTTTATGAAAAAGTAAAAAGAATCGGCGATATTGTATGCTCTGCCACCGCACTGACAGTTCTGTCTCCTGTGCTGCTGCTTACCTCTGCATTGATTGTGGCAGATGATTTCGGCACTCCGTTTTATACGCAGACCCGTGTCGGCAAGGACGGAAAGCCGTTTAAAATTTACAAATTCCGCAGTATGTACCTGAATGCAGATGCTCGCCGAGAAGAACTTCTTGCCAAGAACGAAGGCAACGGCGCAACATTCAAGATGAAAAAAGACCCCAGAATCACCAGAATTGGCAGTATTATCCGCAAAACTTCCATTGACGAACTGCCTCAGCTTCTCAATATTCTGAAAGGTGATATGTCGATTATTGGCCCAAGACCGTTTATTCCGTCCGAACAGGAAAATCTTCCTTCCGACAGGCTGTCTGTTCTGCCCGGACTTTCCTGCTACTGGCAGATTGGCGGAAAAAATGACCTCCCATTGGAACAGCAGATTGCACTTGACAGAAAATACATAAAAGAACGTTCGCTTCTGACGGATGTCAAAATTGTATTGAAAACAATCGTGCATGTGCTGACAGGAAAAAATTGTTAATCATTTTGTAAAAATGTTCAGGAACTTCACCTTTGTGTGAAGATTCCTGTTCTTTATGTAATTAAAAAAGTAAGGGTGTTATGATATGAACGACGAAATGAATCAGAAGCATTATTTGAATGTCACACTGGAGAGCGAAAAGGACAAGCAGAACAGCGAAATTGTTATCTCTTTCTCCGCCATTTTAAAGCAGTTAAAGCGTTTTTTGGTAATATGGATTGTGATTTCGGTTATCGTAGGGGTTTTGACACCAATCTGCTATGGTGTGTTCAATTCCAAAGAACAGAAAAAGTTATCTGCCTTAATCAGCTTTACTTACAGCGGAATCGAAAACGGAAAAGCTCCTGACGGCAGAACGTTTGATGTCAACACTGTAAAAAATCCTACTGTTATCGAAAATGCTCTGCTTGCCATGGGTGAGGACATGACCGAACTGGAGGCTATTCGGCAGGGAATTTATATCGAAGGTGTTGTGCCGGATGATACTATTGATAAAATTACAATGTATCAGACCATCTATGAACAGGGCAGTCTTACCGCCGGCAAGGAGATGCTGGATGTGAAAGTCTATCCGACACGCTTTATTGTTTATTTTGACTATTCCGAAACAGCATTTGACGGACAGCGTGCAGTAGAATTAATGAATAATATTCTTACCTGCTATTCTGATTATTTCTTTGAAAAGTATGGCTTTAACGAAGCTCTCGGCAGTGCTGTCAATGCACTGGACTATAAAGAATATGACTATTCTCAGGCAGTGGATGTCTTCGATTCTACGCTTTCCACATTACAGGATTATGTTTCGACACTTTCTTCCAAAGACAATTCACGTTTCCGTGCAACATCTACGGGCTATACATTCTCTGACCTTTCGGAATCCATCGCTACTATCCGTGATGTTGACCTTGATGTAATTTCTTCTTACATCACTGTCAATACTGTTACAAAAGATAAGGACACTCTGCTTGCGTATTATAATTACAGAGTGGAAAACCTCAACCGTCAGAA
Source organism: Oscillospiraceae bacterium (assembly GCA_017430465.1). Taxonomy (GTDB): domain Bacteria; phylum Bacillota; class Clostridia; order Oscillospirales; family Ruminococcaceae; genus UBA3855. Next base: position 718 of record JAFRMZ010000233.1, on the reverse strand, counting down.
GAAGATTTCTGAAGATGAACTCAAGACCGTAAAAGAAGCGATTGAACAGTATGAAAAAGATACTATCATCATCTACGGCGAAAAACAGGATACTTCCCAGTACACACAGGCTTCTGAAGAATATGACAGCCTGATTGACAGAAAAATTTCTGCTCAGAAAGCTGTTTCCAGCTATACTCAGAAAATCGACAAGTATGAAAAGCGAATTTCTGAACTGAACGGCACAGCAGTCGCTTCTAAAGCAAAGATGGAAAAAGTAGAAAAGGAACTGGATGATTTAAATGCTAAAATCAATTCTCTGCTTGAAATGGTAAATCAGACAGCAGATGAATATTATGAAACAATTTATCTTGCAAATGCTTATAATATTTTAGTTCCGGCAAATACCTCTGCTTTAATTACTTTAAAGAGCATCCTTAAATCTGCAATTCCGATTTGTCTGGTTTTAGAAGGACTTATCTTTATCTTCTATGTCGGCATTGCATTTGTCAAGGCTCTGGTTGCTGAAAATGAATCCAAAACTGCAAATGTCATTTCTGATATTCCTGTTGTAAAAGAAAATACAGATTCTGTTGTTCCGGAAACTCCGGCAGAAACTCCTGTTCAGGAAACAGCTCCGGAAACGTCCGAAAAAAAATAAAGTTTCATTCAAAAAAACCACAGTCCGCAAGGTCTGTGGTTTTTTATATTATTTTTCAAATACTTCACCAAACTGTTC
>JAFRMZ010000232.1 GCA_017430465.1 Oscillospiraceae bacterium | reverse complement strand
ATTTTGTATGCTGATTGCCTAATAAGGTAATATCGCCGTGTTCTTCTTGTGTACGCATGTTAAAAAAATTCTCCTTGTCGCAAATCAAAATGATAGATTTTTTCATCGTTCTGACATTTCAGAAGTACTATATTATCCTGCATCTGAAACAAAAAGCGATGCTTTTCAATTTTTCGTTCCAGAGCGGTTCGGTGAGATGTACCGAGATACAGACCATAAATCAATACAACTGCTAATAATCCGATATAAACATTAAAAATAATAGGGAGTAATAAAACTATCATCCATGTCAGGTCGTGAAAGAAAAATTCTGGAATGTATGACAATTTTTTTCGTACGGTATGACTTTCATCCAAAATTTTCAGGATTTTTTCTTTTTCCCAGTAAGGGAGATACTTTCCTTCCTGCCAGTCATTCATGAGAAATTGTCCATGGGTCGGAAACACCATTAAGCCGGAAGGCTTCGGCACGGTCACGGCACGTTCCGCAGATACCGCAGGGCTTGTCACCGCCTTCGTAACAGCTCCATGTGAGTTCATAGGGGACTTTTAATTCCAGTCCGGTCTTGACGACTTCGGCTTTTGTCATCTTCACGAACGGCGCATGAATCCGGAGCTGATTTCCGCTTCCCAGCCAGATTGCCTGATTCATAGCATTGTTGAAATCATCCGAACAGTCCGGATAGGCACTGCCGGCAGCATCATCACTATGCGCTCCGTAATAGATAACTTCACATCCGTGAGACAGCGCAACACTTGCCGCCGATGACAGAAACAGGCCGTTCCGGAACGGCACATAAGTCGAAACCGGTTTCCCGTCCGTTTCGGAAAGCTGTTCGGCATAGGATGTTTTCGGAATTTCGGCATCTGCATTCTGTTCCAGAAGCGAACAGGAAGAATCCGCAAAAATCACCGACAAATCCAGCGTCTTGAATGATACATGATAATATTCTGCTAATTTTCGGGAATATTCGAGTTCTTTCTTATGTTTCTGACCATAGAAAACGGCTAAGGCAAGGACTTCTTCTGCGCCGTATTTCTGAACGGCAAGTGCCAGACAGGTAGCACTGTCCACACCACCGCTTGTTAAGACTAATGCTTTCATGGTAAAATCAGCTCCTGTAATTCTTTTTCCGTCCGGAATCTGCCCTTGAATGTTTTGGTAACGGTTCGGGCAGATGTGTTCCGGATGCCTCTTGCTGTCATACAGCTATGCGAACCCGTGATTAAAACACCGACATCGGGCGAACCAGTGGCTTCGGAAATGATTTCGGCAATATCATTTCCAAGGCGTTCCTGCAACTGAAGACGCTTTGAGGCCATATCGCAGATACGGGCAATTTTGCTCAGTCCCAGAACCTTTCCGGCAGGCAGATAGGCGACATTTACATACATGTCATACATCAGAGCCATGTGATGTTCGCAATAGCTGAACACCTGAATGTCTTTCATGACAACAGCGGAATCGGTATCGGGATTTTCCTGCATAGTGAAAGTTTTTCCGAATTTTTCAGCAATTTCGTGATTGGTATAATTTGTGCCTTCCAGAACTTCTGCGAGCATTCGTGCGACACGGTCGGGAGTTTCGGCAAGGCCTTCCCTGTCGGGATTTTCGCCGATGGCTTCGAGCAGTCCTCTGATATGATATTTGATTTTCTCCTGATTCATCATGATTACACACCTCCCTGCTCAGGATTCCAGATAAATTTATGCAATTGTAACTGCACTCTGACATGATTGAGCCTGTTTTCTTTCAGGAATTCGACAATTTCGACAGGCTCTATTTTTCCGAATACCGGACTGAAATATACTGTTGATTTGCTTATCAGGTCATATTTCCGGATAATTTCAAGAGCCTTGTTCAAATCCTGACGGCTTCCGGCGACAAATTTCACGACATCCTGATTTTTATCCAGATACTGATAATTTTCCGTCAGCATAGCGGATTCCATACCGCTGGACGGAAGCTTATAATCCAGCGTAAATGCCGGCCGGTATTCCTGACAGGCTAATTTCTGAATCGAAATACTGCCGTTTGTTTCGATTTCGATTTCATGCCCGTTCCGGATAAGTTCTGCAATCAGCAAATCAAGATGTTTCTGCAAAAGGGGTTCGCCTCCGGTGAGCGTGATATTTTTCACTCCGGAATGTTTGGCGAAACCGGCGAGCGATTCCAGAGAGAGGAATTCTGCTGGAGAGTTATCCTGATTTGCCCAGAGCGTATCGCAGTAGGCGCATTTGAGATTGCATTTTCTGAACCGGATGAACAAAGCCAGTTCGCCGGCTTTTCTGCCTTCGCCGTTGATGCTGACAAATTTTTCGGCAACCGGATAGATTATCTCACTCATGCTGAATACTCCGCACAGTTATCGGGTGTTTCGTAGACAGTCACACGGCTGACCGGAAGCCCCTGTTTCTGCAAGACTTCAAAAAAATACTTTGCGAAGTGTTCAGCAGTCGGCCGGAACGGCACGGGAATCAGCCGGAAATGTTCTTCCTGAAGGGCCTCCACTGTTTTGGAACGGAGTGTATTTTCTTCATAAATCAAGGCATGGTCGAAGCTGTCGGCCAGACTGCGGACGGCTTTTTTCAAGTCTCCGAAATCGAGGAGCATACCTCTCTGCTGACCGGATTCCTGTAAAGCACTGCCCTGAATGCTGACTTCCAGCATCCAGTGGTGGCCGTGCAGATTGGCACATTTTCCGTCATATCCGGACAGGAAATGCGCCGAATCAAAACTTGCTGTTGTTTTCAACTGATACAAAATTTTCACCTCATAAAAAAAGCAGACCCCTGAGAGCCTGCATAGAAAAATCTGAAACTTTTCCTTTTTTGATTAGGCAGGGTGCAGGTAACTGCCGTACTGATATTCATTATAGCATACTCTTTCCGGCTTGTCAAGAATTTTCCGGAGATTTTTCGGGAAATTCTTTCATATTCTGAATCAGAAAGGAGTGTTCCGGCATGTATTACATCTATCTGCGGAAATCCCGTGCGGACGGTCATGAGAGCATGGCAGAAGTGCTTGCACGCCATGAAAAAATATTACAGGACTATGCAGTTCAGCATTTTGGATTTCCGATACCGGAAGAACATATTTTTCGGGAGATAGTCTCCGGCGAGACGATTCAGGACAGACCCGTGATGCAGAATCTGCTGGCACTGATTCAGAATCCCGATTGTCAGGCGGTTCTGGTGACTGACCCCCAAAGGCTGACAAGAGGCGATTTGCACGACTGCGGAACAATACTGCGGGCGTTTCAGTACAGTCAGACAAAAATCATCACGCCGGTCAAAATTTATGATTTGGATAATAAATTTGACCGCAAATTTTTTGAATCCGAACTGATGCACGGCACTGATTAGCTGGAATATACAAAAGAAATTCTGCTTCGGGTACGGCTTGCCTCTGTCCGTGAGGGAAATTATATCGGCTCTGGTGCGCCGTTCGGATATGACAGAATCCGTTCCGGAAAATCTTACACGCTGGCAGAAAATCAGGAATCGGATGCTGTCCGGCTGATATTTTCTGCTTATCTGCATGAACATGCCAGTCCGGCGCAGATAGCCAAAAAGCTGGATGCTCTGGGAATTTCTCCGAGAAAGAAAGCATTCTGGTCAGCATCGAGCATCCGGAGCATTCTGCAAAATCCGGTATATGCGGGAAAAATCCGCTGGAACTGCCGGAAAACTGTCCGCTGTTATCAAAACGGTGAAATCCGGAAATCCCGTCCGGTTGCGCCGGTATCTGAACAGATTCTGATTTCGGGAAAACATCCGGCACTGATTCCGGAGACCGAATTTCAGGAAGTGCAGAACCTTCTGCAATCCGGACATCATCCGAAAACTGCCGGCAGATATGCGCTTGTGAATCCGTTTGCCGGATTGTGCCGGTGCATCTGCGGTTCTGCGCTTGTCATGCAGAAAAGCAAAAAATTCCGGCCTCGGCTAGTATGTCAGAACCAGTCACACTGTCATCAGAAGTCAATTCTTTATCAGGAATTTGAAAAAATAATTTTGCAGATTCTGAAACAACAGCTTCCGGAAATCGTCTGCCGGAGGAATCCGGACGGTCTGAAACAGAAAATTCTGCATCAGCAGATTTCTGAAATTCACGGTCAGCAGGAAAAATTATATGATTTTCTGGAACGGGGCATTTATTCCGAAGAAATTTTTCTGGCACGGCAGAAAGCACTTTCAGAAAAATATCAGCATCTTGCCTGTCAGCTTTCAGAAGAAGAAACGTCTACGGAAATTCTGAAATTATCGGATATGCTGGAGCTTCTGGAATCTCCGGAAATGCCGGCATCAGTAAAGAATCAGTTTTTCCGGAGCGTGATTCGGGAGATAATCTACAGCCGGAATGAACAGATAAGCCTGAAATTAGTTCTCAGAATCTGATTTCCAGCATTCATGTACAGATGAACTGGCACATCTGGAGATGGTCAGTGCCATTGTCTACCAGCTAACACGGAACATGAAGCCGGAAGATTTGCAGAAATACGGCTTTGACAAATATTTTGTCGACCATACCGCAGGAATTTATCCGGCGAATGCGAACGGGATTCCGTTTACGGCATCTTATTTTCAGGTGAAAGGCGATGCCTTTGCCGACCTGACGGAAGACATGGCTGCGGAACAGAAAGCCCGTGCGACTTATGATAACATTCTCCGGCTGATTGATGACCCTGATGTCATCGACCCGATTCGGTATCTGCGTCAGCGTGAGATTGTGCATTTCCAGCGTTTCGGCGAAGCCATGCGCATGGTACAGGACAGACTTGATGCAAGAAATTTTTATGCCTGCAACCCGTCTTTTGATAAAAAATGCGGTGATTCCTGTCCGGACAGATGCCATCACAGATAACAGAAACATGCACAGTCTTTTCCGGAAGACTGTGCATGATTTTTATTTTCTTCTTTGATAAAGGCGTGCCGGACGGTGGCCTGCTCCTTTTGTAAACTCTTGTGTTTCGGCAACGCAGGAAGCAATTTTTCTGCGGAAATTTGCAGTCAGGGCAGATTTATCGGTAACAGCCTCCTGTACTTTCTGCAATTCCGCAAGGGTGAACTGTTCCGGCAGAAAATCGAAAATCAGCCGGAATTCCTGCGCTTCGTTCCGGAGATACATCAGGGCAGAAGCGATAATTTTCGCATGGTCAAATGCAAGACCACCGTTTTCGAGAATTTCAAATTCTGGCATATCGAACTGATTTTTCTTTAATTGCAGTTCTGTTTTCAGGGACACACTGCCATTGCGGAGGGTGAGAATATACTTGTCCTGATTTTGTAAAAATCCGACATCGAACCATTTGGCGCAGGAAGCATCATCTGCGCCCTGAATTTCCATATTTCTGAGTTTTTCTTCTGACAGCACCGAAAGGAAGGCATTGGAGACAATCCAGCCTCTCGGGTCACGCTGGGGCTGACTGAAAATCCCAATATGCCGGAGCAATGTGACATCTGCGCAGGTTTCCTCTTTGAGTTCACGGCCGGCGCAGACTTCGACTGTTTCATCGGGCTGGAGGAAACCGCCCGGAAGTGCCCAGCAATCTTTAAAAGGCTGATTTCCACGCTGAATCAGCAGAAGACAAAGTTTCTTTTCTGGTTCTTTCCGATAGCCGGCCTGTTCTTGGTTATGCAGACTGAACACGGCAATATCTGCCGTAACGGACGGACGGGGATAATCTTCCAGCCGATAGGATTTTAAAAATTCTTTTTCTTCCTGATTGGATTGCATGACAAACATCTCCTTTGATATTATTATCATGATTATATCATAAAGTATATAATTTGTCAAGCAGGATTTTCCGATTAAAATAAAATATTTTTAAAGCATATCTGCGGTGCGTGTTTTTCAAAATCCCAGCTATGGTATGCTCCGCCGTGACAGAAGTCCTTATCGGGACAGGCAGAGCAGTTTTCATTTTCATCGCTGAGATTTTTGCGGAATATCCGGAATTTATTTTCCCAGACATCTTTGAAATTATCTTTCAGGATATTGCCCTGTACAAATTCCGGACGGCGTTCAATATCCAGACAGGCGATAATATCGCCGTTTGCGGTGATGCTTTCAGTATAAATGCCAGCCATGCAGAGAAAATACCAGTCACGGACTTCCCGTTCATATTCCAGTCCTAGATAGTGACTGCACCCGTAGCAGACAGGCTCGCCTGCAATGCGCTTGTTCCGGATAAATTCAAACATATACTGATAATCTTCTTTTGTCAGAAGCAGTTCGGGATGTTCCAGTGCTCTGCCCATAGGTTCTATATTGATAATTCTCCAAGAATCGATGGGCATGTTGTCAAAAATCTGATACAGCGCATCGAGCTGGGAAATATTTTCATGTGTGACAACTGTTGTGACCTGAACGCTCCGGAATGTTCCTGCACGGAGCAGGGCTTCAATGCCGTTCATGGCTCTGTTCCAGCCGTTGGGAGTTCTTCTGAACTTGTCATGAGTTTCCGGCAGGCCGTCAATGCTGACGGAAATTGTACCCATTCCGGCCTGACTGAGCTTGTCTGCGACAGCATCATCAATCAGCGTTGCATTGCTGGTCATGCCCCAGTGAAAGCCTAACTGATTGGCATAACTCATAATCTCGAAGAAATCTTTCCGGAGCAGGGGTTCTCCGCCGGTGATGCAGAGCATATAGCCTTCTGTTCCGAAATCTTTTTTGACTTGTGTCAGAAATTCCTGATACTGCTGAACAGTGAGTTCCTTTGAGAACACATCATTGCACCGGCTTCCGCAGTGGAGGCAGTTTTCATTGCATCTCATTGTGAGTTCAAGAAACAGATGCCGGAGTCTGGGCTTTCTAAACAATCCGTCACGATATTCTTTGAGCGTTTGCAGATTTTGTTTTTTTACATCGACATTCAGCATAATCAATCACCAAACATTTCGGGCGGGCCGTAGACATCAACAGGAAAATCGCTTTCCGGCTGATAGGTATCTGATTCGGCAATGGAATCGGGTTCAGTTTCGTCAGTTTCTTCGGGTTCTGTAATGCCAAAATATTCCGGCGGGCCGTAGACATCGACAGGAAAATCGCTTTCCGGCTGATAGGTATCTGATTCGGCAATGGAATCGGGTTCAGTTTCGTCAGTTTCTTCGGGTTCTGTAATGCCGAAATATTCCGGCGGGCCGTAGACGCAGACGGGCTCATCCGTTTCGGGCTGATAGGTTTCAGTCGGTTCTGTTTCCCACCATTCCGGACCGTAATCCGGCTGAGGAATGTTGCATAAATCCAGCAGTTCTTTTTTCTGTAGCATCAGGTCAAAAATATTGACTTTTCCGTCATCGTTCACATCTGCATTCTGATATTCTTCAAACGTCAGAACGACCTGTTTCAGCAGATATTTTTGCAGATACACAACATCTGTCAGATTAACAAGGCCGTCCCGATAAACATCTCCTTTATCAGAAACCAGAGAATAATAAGAGATATATTCCGCATTGGCGCAGAGTGTTTCCCGAAACTGAAATTCTGTTACAGATGCATTCGGAGAACAGACGGTCATTCCCATAGCGGCTGCAAATGCGGCGGCTGTCAGAGCTGTTTTTTTCGTTTTCTTCATAAAAATTCCTCCCCTATATAAATTTATTTTTATAAATTTATCATAGCATAGAAATTCCGGAAAGTCAATAGAAAAAACTATCATTTACTGAAAAAAACCGGAACTGCGCTGACAGTTCCGGTTTTTGAAATAAAATTATTCGATTTCGTCATGATGTGCCTGTAAGGACTTCACACCGAAATGCTTGTTTTCCTTGATAGCACGGATACCCTCAATGCTTGCCTTAGCGGCTGCCATTGTTGTGATATACGGAATTCTGTGCTTGATAGCGGCCTTACGGATGTAGCTGTCATCGTGACGGCTTTCCTTGCCGACAGGCGTATTGATAATCAGATGAATTT
>JAFRMZ010000231.1 GCA_017430465.1 Oscillospiraceae bacterium | reverse complement strand
AAGAATAAGCATGTTAATAAAACTATCTATTATAAAAGTAGGAATTGCAAATGCAATCCAAGAGAAGAGTTTTTTTAATATTCTCATAGTTATAGTTCCTTTCTACTTTAAATTTCAATTACATTATAACATATTTTTTTTACAAAAGTCAATATTATTCTGCAATTATTTTTTCTTTCAGTTCGTCCCATAATTCCGCGCACTTGAATCTAACTTCATATTTCTGCGGATTTTCTAAAATTTCTACTGTATCGGTATCGAAATAGATTTCCGGTTCGGCAACGGAAAGGCATAAAGGCGGATACATCACGCACCACCAGTTATGCCCTTCGCCCTTGCCGATGAGAATCCGCAGGGCATCATAACAACCGGCCGGCATGGTGATTTCATCATAAACACGGGTATCGAAATCCATCTGCACAAGCTGAACTGTAACATCTTCCTGACAGCCATTTTCTTCAAGAACCGATTTTGCTATCATCCGGATAGTATCCTGCTTTTCTGTAGCACGCTGTTTCATCTGACTGAGCGTTTCGCATCCCTGAAATAAATTTCCAGATTCTTCCAGAAGCCTGTCACGGACTTTCAGTTTCAGATTCTGGTCATAATCAGAATCGGAATTCGCCAGAATATGCAGGCGCAGAACATCATGACGCAAATCATCAAGTTTCTTGGCAAATCCTGAAAAGCTTCCCAGAAAAATCGCCAGAATCAGTCCGAGGCACATTGCAGTTTCTAATTTTCTCATGGAAAAAACCTCCTGTTTGTGATTTCATAAAACAGTATGGGAAAATTTTTCCTGTTCATACAAAAGACTTGTAATTTTTTGCAGAATATGCTATCATGAAACTGAGGTGATTTTTATGCAGATGTATGACCTGATTCAGAAAACAAGAAGAAAAGAAAGCTTGTCCGATGCAGAAATCAGATATATCGTGAATGGATTTACACAAGGCGAAATTCCGGATTATATGATGTCCGCATGGCTTATGGCAGTCTGCTGTCAGGGGCTGACAACGGATGAAACTGTCACACTTACGCTTGCTATGCGTGATTCCGGCGAATGTCTGGATTTATCGGACATCGGGGCGATTACTGTCGATAAGCACAGCACCGGAGGCATCGGAGACAAAACCACACTCCTGATTGCACCGATTGTAGCATCCTGCGGAGGTTTTGTCCCGAAAATGTCCGGCAGAGGGCTGGGCTTTACCGGCGGAACTATCGACAAACTGGAAAGCATATCCGGATTTTCAGTAGAAAGACCCGTTCCGGAATTCATCCGGCAGGTGAGGGAAATCGGCTGTGCGGTGATTTCCCAGAGTGGAAATCTGACACCTGCGGATAAAAAAATTTATGCTCTGCGGAATCTGACAGCGACAGTGGACAGTATTCCGCTGATATGTTCCAGCATTATGAGCAAGAAGCTTGCGCTTGGTGCGGACTGTATTCTGCTGGATGTCAAGTATGGAAACGGCGCATTCATGAAAACGCCGGAATCGGCATCCGAACTTGCACAGGCGATGGTGAATGTCGGAAATCTCGCCGGAAAAACCTGCCGTGCTGTAATTACAGATATGAATGCTCCGCTGGGTCATGCTGTCGGAAACGCACTTGAAGTGCAGGAAGTTATCAGAATTTTACAGAGAAAGGAAGAAAATGCTTTATCAGAACTGGCACTGGAACTTTCTGCGCAGATGCTGGAATTATCTGGAAAAGGAGATTTGCAGACCTGCCGGAAACTGACTTCTGAAGCATTGCATTCCGGAAAGGCTCTTGAAAAATTTGCGGATATGATTGAGGCGCAGGGCGGTGATGCTTCTGTAACGGAACATCCTGAAAGACTTCCGAAATCCAACAGGAAAATGGCATTCAAAGCAGAAGCTTCTGGATATATTGCAGAAATTCAAAGCGAACAGATTGGCCTTGCATGTCTGGAGCTTGGCGCAGGAAAGACGGCATCCCGTCCGGAAATCGACTACGGTGCAGGCGTTGTATTTCGGCATGATATAGGGGATTATGTTCCGGCAGGAGAGGTTCTTGGAATGATTTACGGCGCATCGGATGCTCTTTGCGAACAGGCAGAACAAAGGCTTCGGCGTGCCGTCCGGATTTCTGAAAGCAAATCAGAGCCGATTCCGCTGATTCATGGGATTATTGGCTAATCAGCAGGGGAGAATAGTATTGCCTTCCTGCATGGCAATCAGGCTGAGTACGAGACAACTGAGATTTTCCGCAGTTGGTCTTCCGTCACTTTGTTCCATAGCGTTGAGCATCCGGATGACAGCAAGGGAGAGTTCATTCAAAATGAGGTCATCTGAACCCCGCATTTCCAGTTCCATATTCTGGCAGTTGATTTCTAATTTAATCATAAGAATTTTCCTTTCGGGATAAAAGTTAAAAAAACAAGTCAGAAGTTCTCAAAATGAGTTCTTCTGACTTTATTATAGCATAATTTTCCAGATTTGTCAATAAAATTCAATAAAAAAATCCTTAAATTGAGGTCAGATGTATTTTTCCAGAATTTCATGCAGAAAATGCTGTTTCCAGAGCGAATAAAGAACAATATCCTGATTTTCGGGTATCTGATGATTCTGCAATGCCTGAATTATGCGGATTCCGGCCGAATTTCCGCCGGCCGGAACAGCATGACAGGGAAGCGTATCCGGAAAAAAATCTGCCTGTACCGAGACAGAACATGAACAGACAGGTGGATTTCCATCTGCATCAAGAATATGTGTTTCTGATGATGATAAAGATAAATCCTCAAAATGAAGTTTCAGCCACGGCGGAAGAAGAATTTCCGCTTCTTCGGGCTTGGCATATTCCGGAAAAAAATCCTGCATCACAATGCATGGCGTTTGTGCCGGAATGTTGAATTTCAGCAAAGCAATACCGCTTCTGTCCTGATAGGACTCCAGAAATCCGGCGCATGATGTGGAAGTGAAAGAAATTGTCTTTCCGGCCTGACGCATCTGTTCATAATCGCAGAAACGTTCGACACGGAATGTCTGATAATTCCTTTCAGATACTGATTTCCGGAAAACAGAAATCAGATTGTTCAGCAGTCCGGCAAGACGGGGAATATCTGTCAGAAGTTCCGGATTCAGGCGTTTTCCCTCAGCAATTCTGGAGGATTCCGCACGAATTTCCGGAAAAAACAGCGCATTCAGCAGACAATACGCTTTTGGGTCGTTCCAGAAGCCGTCTTCCGGCATCTGCCGGACATCGCCGATATAATACCGGACAGCACGGATTTCCTCATCTGTATAAAATTTCATGAAAGTCCTCCTGTTAGTTTCTGGCAATGACGGCGGAATTCATGACTTGTACAAACTCATTCCGATGTGTCTGATAAGTATCTGTATTTGACTTGCATGTGATGATATACATTGATGCACCGTCTGTCAGATAGCCGGCCAGACAGGTAAGCCGGACAGCTTCCGCACCTTCGCCGAGTTCGTAATTGAATTCCAGTGTCTGAACAGAATACGGACAACCGCTTTTCAGCACTTCGCTGTTGAGAAATTGCAGGGAAGTCGCTACTTTCTGATATTCATTCAACGCATTGACAGAATAGTCGTATGCTGAAGGATAAGATACTTCTCTGGTATCTTCCGTAATGATGATACTTGCATCTTCGCAGACATAATATTCTTTATAGGCATCGGAAGAAGTGGTTTCATAATTTTCCGGAATGCTGACAAACAAATCCGGAAGCGGAAGTGCCTGATAGACAACAGCCGTTTCCACGGGTTCAGCTTCCTGCGGAGTCTGGGCGCATCCTGAAAGCAACATCACGGGACAGAGCATCAGTGTGGAAAAATTTATTTTTTTCAAAATTTCACGTTCTT
>JAFRMZ010000230.1 GCA_017430465.1 Oscillospiraceae bacterium | reverse complement strand
TGCGATGATACTGTTGATATGAAAGTGGTTGCCAGAAGCAATCTTTCTTCTGCGGCACTCGGCGGAGAAGGCTTGTTCAATAACTGCCTGATTGGCAAAGGCATCGCCGTTCTGGAAAGCTTTGTTCCTCGTGATGAGCTTATTGTAATGGAACTGACTGAACCGAATGACGTTGTCAAGATTGATGGCAATATGGCTATCGCCTGGAGTGGTTCTCTGAAATTCACTGTTGAAAAAACCACCAAAACACTTGTCGGCTCTGCGGCATCCGGAGAAGGGTTTGTCAATGTCTACAGAGGCATCGGAAAAATCCTGATGGCTCCCGTATAATTCCAGAATCCTAAAAAATAAGCTCCCTGATGGATTTCAGGGAGCTTTTCTGCTGAGATTAGTCAGACCAACTGAAAATTTCTTCTCTTTTTTTATCCAAAGTTCTATACAGAGATGCTCTGCGGATTTTTTTCTTTCGTCTGCGAGCTGTAATTCTTCCTCTTTGGAAAGCGGATTGAACGGCGATTGATACCTGAAATGCAGAAAATAATATCTTCTGCCGACAGTCGGCTATATTTTGAAAGCCTCCCATGCGTGATGCAGTTCCAAATCATAAGTACCATCAAAATACGGAGGAATCATCATAGTAGTATGTGAAGCAACATCCTGATTTTCAAGAGAATTATCTTTTGTCAGAACATAGCAGATAAACCCGTAAGGCACAAGCATTTCGATATAACCGCCTAAGAAATCTTCTTTCTTTTCCTCATTCAGCGTTCTGAATATCTCATAAGCCTGTGGAAATCTGGCTTTTATGAGCAGTTCCATGAATTTGCCCTTCGGAGCTCCGGAATATCTCTGCAAATAATCATGATAGACATCAAGAAGCTTATAAGAACGCTTCACCGGATGACAGTACTGCATAATTTTCTTGGCATACCGATTTTCCGGCTCTCTGTCAAGAATTTCATAGATATGATGCAGAATTAAATTATATCTGCCGGTCACTTTGCTGTGCGTGGATAACAGCACGACGACAGCGATTTCATGATTTTCGACAGTATTTTCTTTCGTCAGCGTATAGCAGATAAATCCATAAGGCAGAATGGATTCTGACCAGACGGCAAGCGTTTCCAGATATTTTTTACGTTTCTGAACATCGAAATTCTGCATAAGCTGATAAGCCTTCTCAAAATTCTTTCCATTTATCAGATAATTCAAAATCTGTTTCTGTTCGGGATTCAGATTCATGTTATTGAAAATCCTTTCTGACATTATCGAGCGTAACAACTTTTTCAGAGTTATAGAAATCAATCAATGTCTGGGAATCCGTCCCGAAAAGATAGTTGTCATACCATAAGCCCATAAAGCTCCAGATGGTATTATCACGGAACATGCGGTTCACATCCGGAAGCGAACCGCATTCGCTCAGAGCTAAGATTTTCTGATGCTTTGTCATGCGGTAGAGTGAGACAAATTCTTCATAACGGCTGTTGAAATCCTGATTTTCTTCAAGATAAATATCCATAGAAGCAATATCATACTTATCAACAAGCCAGTTTTCGCTCTGACCGTTCCAGACCCAGATTAAATTATGCAGTTGATGATATTCTGTCATTCTGCGGTACATGACATCCCACAGCCAGCGATAGGCCTGTGCACCGTCTGCGCTCCACCAGTACCATCCTCCGCCAGCTTCGTGGAGTGGTCTCCACAAAACGGGAATATCTTTGTCTGACAGAGGTTTCAAAGCTTTCGAGATGCTGTCGATATCGTGCAGAATAGAAACACATTCTTCTGAAATCTGATTATTTTCGAGTGCGGTTTGTATTTCTTCTTCTGACATCAAAGCGACATCCGTCTGATAGCTGACAGCATTTTCTGTCAGTGTACTTTCGGGAACGGCATCTGCAAGGGAAAAATCGGTTTCTTCGGCATAGACGCTTGAAATCCCGGAAGGCGCATCCCAGTGCCACATCAGGCCGACAATTCCGCCCTGTTTTGCCCAGCGTTCGCACGCACGGATGATTTCTTTCTGTTCAGATGCGGTATTATTAGAGTAGCACTGCACATCACCGAAACGGATAGCAGGATATTTTCCGGTTATCTGACAAAGAAAATCCAGTTCTGTATTTTCTGCACCGGAAGCATACTGGCCGGTGATAATGTCTTTTCCGTAGTGCTTCGCCAGAAAGCACATAAGCTTTTCAGCATTTGGGGAAGCCTGCGGGTCAGAAAGTTCATACTGATAGTTATATTTTATTTTTTCAAGTTCTGTATTATTGGAGATTTCAAAATAATCTACTGCAATATTTCCGTCTTTCTGCTGTACAGCAACATCCGCCTGCCCTGCCGGAAGATAAATTCCGGAAATCGTCACACGTGTGAAATGTTCGGTATCGTTGAGAGTAAAAATGCCGATTTCCTGACCGTTCAGAAGAACAGCATTTTTTCCGGGTACTTCTGCCCGAACACTGACAGTAATATTATAATGCTGTTCGGCAGGAATCATGAACGAAGCAAGAATGCTGTCATCTTCCTGACCGGAAAAGCCGGAAATGCACTGGCCGTTACTGCATTCAGGATGTTCTTCCGGATGGAGTGCGCCGGTATACTGTGCGTGTTCCGCCTCGACAGTCAGCAGGGCATCCTGATGCTGAATCTCCGGAATGCTGAGAGGAACTGTCGGAAATTCCGGCACATCTGTCAGAAGCAGTGATATATCCGTTTCAGAAAATTCTGTCTCAGATGCAGAATCGGATATTTCTTCCGAAACAGGAAAATTTTCCAGTACAGAATCTTCTGCCGGATTCTGCATGTTTCTGAACAGCACACTGACAGCACTTCCGGCGAGCATCAGAAGCAAAAGTGCCACAATGCCGAACAGAAGATTTTTTTTAATCATGTGCTTCTCTCCTTATGCCTTGATATAATATATCGTATTCGGCTGGGTTGCGAAACAAATCACACCGTCACGGAGTTCTGCGCTGACAGATGTATCATCTTTCCGGTGAACGCTGACAACACCGGCAGTTCTGAGGGCACACGGCTGACCGTGATGAGAAATCAGTTCGGCACAGGTCAGTTTTCCGTTTTTCCATTCCATGCTGATTTCAAAACCGCCCCGTGCGCAGAGTCCGGAAACCCTGCCGTTCTGCCATGATTTCGGCAGTGCAGGCAGAAGATGGATTTCTCCGGAATGGCTCTGGAGCAGAACTTCTGCAATACCGGCTGTTCCGCCGAAATTGCCGTCAATCTGGAACGGCGGATGCATATCCAGAAGATTTGGATTTGTGGAATGTGCCAGTAACTTTCTGAGATTTTCATAAGCCATATCCGCATCATGAAGCCTTGCCCACATATTGAGAATCCAAGCTCTGCTCCAGCCGGTATGACCCCCGCCGTGAATCAGACGGCGAACCATAGTGGCTCTTGCGGCTCTTGCAAGTTCGGGAGTCTTCTGAGGAGAAATCAAATCAGCAGGATGCAGGGCAAACAGTTGGGAAATATGCCGGTGACCGATTTCTACCTCGTTATAGTCTTCAGCCCATTCCATAATCTGTCCGTATTTGCCGACAGAAATCGGCGGAAGCTTCTGTAGCATTCCGGAAAGCTGTTCGGCGAAATCTTTTCTGGAATCCAGAATTTCAGAAGCTTTGATAACGTTCTGAAACAGGACAGTGATAATTTCAGTATCCATAGAGGGTGCAATACAGAGACAGCCTTTTGTCCCCTGTTCGGTCAGATAGGTATTTTCCGGCGAAACCGAAGGGCCTGTCACGAGCTGACCACGATGATTCTCGAACAAATAATCTGTAAAGAATTCAGCAGATTCGCAAAGAGCATCGAAATGCTCTGCCAGAAAAGCCTTATCCTGCGTAAACTGATAATGTTCAAAAATATGCAGGCAGAGCCATGCTGCGCCCATCGGCCAGATAGTAGCAGGCATCCATAAATCCTGCGGAGCGCAGTCGCCCCATATATCCGTATTGTGATGACAGCAGAAACCTTTGGCATGATACATCTGCTGTGCGACTTCCCTGCCATTCGGACGCATTCGTTCGATTAAGTCAAACAACGGCAGATGGCATTCCGGCAGATGACAGCTTTCAGCCGGCCAGTAATTCATCTGTGTGTTGATATTGATAGTAAAACGGCATCCCCAAGCCGGCCACATATCTTCATTCCAGATACCTTGCAGATTCATCGGCTGACTTCCCGGACGGCTTGCCGAAATCATCAGATAACGTCCGTAATTAAAATACAGCGCACCGAGCTGATTATCATGAATCAGCCGATGGCATTCTTTATCATCATCAGCATTGCCTTTCAGGCGTGCAATTCTCTGGTCAGTGGGGAGTTTAGAACCGCCTTCGCTGTTGTCTTCGAGGGTAAATTTCACACGCTGATATAATTTCTGATAGTCTTCGATATGTTCTGTTTTGAGACGTTCGGCAAGAACAGAAATATCCTGCACGCCGTCAGCAACATGATGCAGGCGGTCAAGGGCTTTCTGAATATAATTTTCCCCCTGATAGAAGCTTGTTTCCATAGAAATCAGGAGCAGAGCTTCATCCGCATTATGCACCTGCAAGGCACTTCCGATAGTTTCAACAGAACCGTTTTTTGTCAGAATCATCATGCCGGAAGCAAAAAAGATTCCGTTCCGGCTTCCTGTACCGCCGGTATACAGAATAATATTATTTTCGACCGGCCGGTTATCATCATAATAATCATCACGGCCGTCCAGCGAAGCAGAAAAATCAATTGTTCCGGCGATGTCGGATTTGACGGAAATTACCAGAAGCTGAGCCGGATAAGAAGCAAACACTTCACGCAGATAATTTACACCGGAATCGTCATGAAATTTCACACGGGCAACGGCATCCTGCAAATTGAGTGAACGCTTATATTCTCTTGCTTTTCCGGTGAAACCGTGGTACATTGTCAGCGTGCCGAGAGGCATATAATGACGGGAATTAGGGGTGACACCCTGCATTTTCTGGAAAGCGATTTTTTCGGCTTCTTCGATTTCTTCTTTTTCGAGAAGCTGGCGGATTTCCTGCATTCCCTCGAAAGCTCTGGGATTGATTCTGTTTCGTTTTCCGCCGGAATAGACGGAATCTTCATTTAATTTTATAATATCTTTAGAAGCACCGCCAAAGACCATAGCTCCCATACGTCCGTTACCGACTGGCAAAGCGGAATTAAAATCAGGAGCTTCTTTGGTATACCATAATAATTCATCTGTAGTTTTATTCATAAATATACCACCTGTTTCTGAAATAGTTTCCAGTCTATTATAACATAAATTTCTGTCAAATGCAAGGCATTGAGAATTTTTCGGGAATCTGCCTGAATTTTTCGGAATTTGCCGGAAGAATTTCGCTGTTTCAGGAGACATCCTCCCAGTAGGAGGAGACAACATTCCAGAAACGGCTTGTTTTGTCATGGTTTACCAGATAATCAATATAGAGCTGTTCTGTTTCGGGAGTCCGATAGTATTTTAACAAATCCCATATTTGGGAGAAAAAATCATCATTCTGCCACTGAATATATTTTTTTGCGAAAGCAAGGGCATTTTCAGGACAGTACTTCATGAAGTACCGGAAGGCATACTGCACACGGGCGAAGCATTCGGCATCATCATGCCAGTTTCCGTGTCCGAGCTGATTCATCCAGTTATCCGCCATTTCAGGAGTGATTTCAACATTTGTCAGACTGAGATATTCTCCGAGTGCAAGAGCTTCTATATCGGGATAATTCTGCAATTTAAAATCAGTTTCTCTGAACTTGTGATGTATCAGGTCAGATTTCTGAAACTGAATTTCTTCGGTCATTTTCTGAGGAGTAACAGAAAATCCGGAGATTTCCTGCGCTGGAATGCTGATTCCGGAAAAATGTATTGTTCGATGCCACGGAATTTTACTGCAATCGGTAGAGAATGTTGTGAACGGTATAATTGTCAATGTCGGCACGGGAATACCGAGTTCCGCACAGGCATAGGCTTTATGATGTCCGTCCAGCAGTGCGCTGACAAATCCGTGCACATGATAGGCAACAGCTCTGGGCGCATTGTCCCGATGCATGATATTTTTATAATATCCGGCGCATTCCGGATGGAATCTTTCATCCGACTGCGTGGCGAACAGAAACGCCGGAAAGCCTTCTGTCGTACCCATCAGGCCAAAATGGTAATAATCTTGACACACTGCCTGTACTGCGCTGGATGCGTTCCAGAAGAATTCCCCTTCTCCGTTAGTTGGAATCGCCGGAACATCTGCCAGCACATACCAGCCGTCAGAAAGCAGTCCGAACAGCGGTTTCAGATTTTCAAAAGAATGCTGAATATCTATAAAGTCAGAATTGATATTATCTTCGATTTGGCTTAGTTCCGGACAGCAGATGTTTTTAATGCCGTATCCTGCGGAAATCAGGCCGGTACAGGTCGGGCAAGCCGGCAGTTCTGCCTGAATCAGCGGACGGCCATGCAGAAGGAGCTGACTCCGATAATCATAATTGTTTGTCCGTCTTTCAGTGAGTACATCCGCACCGTTTCTGACTCGAAACAGCAGAGCAGAACTGCACCAGCTTACTGCACTGACATCCAGAATTTTCTGTATCTGAATCTGTATTTTCTTTCCGAAAATCATGAAAATCCCTCCTGAATCTGAATTTAGTATTTCATGATAGCATATTTTTCCGGAAAAGTCAAGCCATTTTCTGAAAAAAATAAAAATCCAGCCGAACGCATCCGGCCGGATTTTTTTGGAGATGGAAGTTTTTAAAAAACAGGAAATTACTTGGCGAGGGCTTCACCGAGAGCCTTGCAGGCAGCGAGAGCCGTATCATCAGGAGCTTCGTTAGCAGTTACGCTTTCCGTCACCAGATTAGCACCTGCTGTCTTAGCATCTTCTTCCCAGTTGCGCATCCATTCGCCATCGCCCCATCCGTAAGAACCGAACAGTGCAATATTTTTACCGATGAGGTTAGCTTTGACTGCATCCCACATCGGCTGGAATTCATCTTCTTCGAGGACTTCTGCGCCCATAGCCGGACAGCCGAATGCAATTGCATCAAATTCATTAGCCTTATCCGCCGAGAAATCAGAAGCGGTCAGCAGTTCTGCGCCTGCGGCTTCTGCGACAGCATTTGCCATAGTTTCGGTATTTCCTGTCTGACTCCAGTATACAACAGCAACTTTACTCATAATGAAAAATCTTCCTTTCGGTATTTGAATTTTTTTGGTTAGCTTACGCTTATTGACAGTATTTATTATAGTCCTTTCTGCGGAATATATCTACTCCAAAAAGAGAAAAAACACTCCATTCGGACATTTTTCGCAGTCTGTCAATTAGGATTTCCAAAATTAATGGTATCATGCAAAATTTCCTAAATACCTGTATTTTGCAGGGAATACTTGTCAATTTTGTAAAATTTTTTTTCAAAAAGCAGAAAGATATTCTCTGTTGCCATTGTTAAAAAAATCTTGACAAAAAGTCAGTTTCGTGCTATAATTCTACTTGTACCGTGCGGATAGTAAGCCTATACTTACTTTAAATAATTTTAAAAAATTTTTAAGTCAGGAGAATGAGATTATGAAAAATAAAAGTAAAATCGCAATTTTAACAGCAATCGCCACACTGGCAGTCAATGCTGTTCCGTTTACCGCATACGCCGATGATAACTATATCTACGGCACAATGGACATCCCCTATGCTGAATTTTATAAGGCTGAACTGGGCAATACGCCTTATGAAGTAGATGCTGTTTCTTCTGCAACTACTACAAAATGGCTCAAAAACGGCGAAGGCGAACTTTTTGAAGGTTCTTATCACAGTGAAGCCAATGATGACGGCTCTGGTCAGATTCTGGGGGCAACTTATCCGGTAGCCATTACGCAGGCTGATTTGGATGCCCTTGGCGATAACAATTACAATTTCACCGCACTGTCTGAAACTCCCGAAGCATTCAAGATTGTAACAGTTTCCGGCGGTACAGCAGATTTCTCTGCCGTACAGGATGAAGCACCCGAAACTCTGGATACAACTATCACACTGGCAACAACTTCCAGATATGGTGATTATCAGATTAATCTTGGAGCTTTTCCGGAAAATACTGCTGTTTACGGTGCACTCGTCAAGACCACTGACGGCGGAGCATACGCAATGCGTCATGAACAGAATATCTGGAGACAGGGTGCTCTTTCATGGTCTTGCGGTATCACTTTGACCGAAGGTCACGGAAACACTTTGGATGTCGAAAATTATGATGAAATTTCTGGAAAGACTATTTCTGAAGTTGTCTACATCACAAAGGGCGGTTATCTGACCGTCAGCACGGATACTTATGTGCCGATTAAATTTGAAAATACTCTGACTGTAGAAAACGGCACAGCCGGAACAGGTTCTGTCAAGATGACAAAAGAAGGCTATCCGGCAGATTATAATTTCAATTACAGTGTAGCAGATAATTTCTCTGTTGGTGATGACGGCATTATCGCCTATACCGATGCTGTTCCGGGCACATATACTTTGACCGTTTCCGATGCTGACGGCAAATATGCAAGCAATTCTGCAAATTTCATCATCAGCACGGAAGATATTCCGGTTACTTATGATGCCGAAAATAAACAGCTCGTTCCTGCTGATGGCTTTACAGATGAAGATGCTGCTAATTTCCTGAAAAATCTCTCCGCAGTTGATGTCAACGGCACTTCCTATTCTGCATCCGGCAGAGGCGCAGTTGCTATTATCGGCAGTGACGGCGTTATCAATTTTGAAGCCGTTTCCAAAGAAGTACCGGTGTTCAATGCCGAAGACGGCAAGTATACTATCACTGTAACAGCAACGGGCTATTCCAAGCCTTATGTACTGGAAATCAGCGATGCAGAAGAAACTTCCGAAACAGAAGCAGAAACGGAAACAGAATCCGGAACAACTTCTACAACCAAATCCACTACAACCACAAAGGCTACCACTACCACTGCCAAGAGCACAACCACAACTGCAAAATCCACCACAACAAGCTCTAATTCCGAAAGCCCGAAAACAGGCGATACCAGCACTGCCCTTCCGGCCGCTGTTCTTGCAGTTGCAGGCCTGACAGTTATCGCTTCCAAGAAGAAGAAATAATTGCCCTGACTGATTTGTTTTTCCTTTCAAAAAAATAATACATCATTCGCCCTGTCCCCACCCGACAGGGTGATGATGTATTCTGACAAAATTTAGTTACAGGAGACTTGATTATTATGTTATTTTTAATCGCTATCATTGTAGCCGGACTGTTTTCATGGTTCTGCGCCGATGCCTTGAGAAAGCATCCCATTCCGTTCTATATCACCGGAACACTTCTTTCCATAGTGATGATTCTTCTGAATCAGATGCATGTGCAGTTCACACCTGTTTTCAGCACGTATGTGATTGGATTATTCAACAGAGGAGCACTTGCAGCGGCACTCTGGTGTGTTGTGGCATGGGTCGGCGCACTTCCGGATGAGTTGAAAGAAATCCGGAAGAAACTGCTTCCGGCCAGAGGAGAACTCTCTATTTTCTCAGCTCTGATAACACTTTCTCATGCTGTTGTGTATGGAATCAGCTATGTCAAGAGACTGTTCAGCGGAAGAAGTCCCGAAACAGATTTCATTCTGACATGTGTGATTTGTCTGGCACTCATGCTGATTATGATTCCACTTACAGTGATTTCATTCAAGGCCATTCGCAAGAAGATGAACGGCAAGACATGGAAAAACGTTCAGCGTGCTGCTTATGTGTTCTATGCCCTGATTTATCTGCATATCATGGTGATTCTTGTGCCTCGTGCCCAGCAGGGCAGAGAGGGCGTATTGCTGAGCGTTCTGGTATATACGATAGTATTCGCCGGCTATGCCGTATGCAGAATCCGGAAAGCATTCATCAAGAAGAAACGTCCGGAAAGCAAAACGGCTCTGAACGGCATCTGCACAGCAGTGCTTCTGCTGATTACCAGTGCAATGGGGATTTCTTCCCGTGCAGCAAACGTTCCGACAGAAACAACTGAAAGAACTATTCCGACAGAATCTGTATCTTCTGCGGAAACTTCTGCACCAGTTTCCGAAACTGCAAGCACACCAGAAACTGAAACTGTTGTGGAATCTGAAAAAATTACCGAGACAGAAAACGAATCTGTCTCCGTTTCAGAAACCATTTCTGAAACAGAAACACTTTCTGAAACGAGTACGGAAACAAGTACTCCTGATATTTCAGTATCAGAAAGCACGGCGGAAACGCAGAAAGTTTCTGAAACACAGACATCTTCTGCGGAAACATCCGTTCAGGAAACAACTGCTGTTCAGGAAGAAGCTCCGCAAGAACAGCAGAACGAAGAAGAACAGCAGAATATTCAGGATGAACCCGCTGAAGAAAATCCGGTGCAGGAAGAAAATCAGACCCCTGAACCAGAGCCGGAACCTGTTAATACTATCTATAACGATGGTGTCTATACTGCCGAAGAATTCGGTTATGACAGTACGGTATATATCACTGTTACAATCGAAAACGATGTGATAACTGATATTTCTGCTACCTGCGAAGAAAGCGATATGTATTATTTTGAAGTTGCCTATCCGATTATCAGAAATGCGATGCTTTCTTCTCAAAGTGCTGATGTGGATGCTGTTTCCGGTTCAACTTACAGTTCCGATGCACTCCGGAACGGTGTCAGAAAAGCTCTGGATTCTGCAAGAAAATGAAAAGATTGACAAAACGCTCCGAACATGCTATGATAAAGATATGCTGAATTTTAAAGGAGTTTTTTCATGAAATATAAAATAATTATGCCAGTTCTGCTGATGTGTCTGCTCTGCGGATGCTCGGCAGATACTGCTGTTACCCCTCAGAATCCGGAAAGCAGTGATACACCTGCCGTTTCTGACCTGTTTGCGATGGATACTTACATGAATCTGAAAGTCTGGTGCGATAACGGAGAAACTGTTCTGAAAGATGGTGCACGTCTGATTCAGAAT
This sequence comes from Oscillospiraceae bacterium, assembly GCA_017430465.1. Lineage (GTDB taxonomy): Bacteria > Bacillota > Clostridia > Oscillospirales > Ruminococcaceae > UBA3855. Next base: position 3,008 of record JAFRMZ010000230.1, on the reverse strand, counting down.
CTGGAGCAGACACTTTCCGTCACCAGTCCCGAAAGTGATACCAGCCGGATAAATCAGAATGCGGGTTCGCCTGTTGAAATTACGGAGGATACAAGCATTCTGATTCAGGAAGCCTTGCAAATCGGCGAAGACAGCCACGGTGCTTTGGACATTACCGTCTATCCGGTTCTGAAAGCATGGGGATTCACAACACAAGAATATCAGATTCCAGATGATGACACTATCCGGAATCTGCTCACACATGTCGATTATACGCAGATTCAGCTTAACGGAAATCTGGTAACGATTCCGGAACATGCAGAACTGGATTTCGGCTCGCTTGCAAAAGGTTACACCAGCGACAGACTGATGCAGTTATTCAAAGAAAACGGCGCAGAATCAGCAATTGTAAATCTCGGCGGAAACGTGCAGACGCTTGGTGCAAAACCAGACGGAAGCAAATGGTCTGTCGGAATCGTGAACCCCCTCTCCCCTGCCGAAAACTTATGCATCCTGAAAATTGAAAATCAGGCGGTTATCACCTCCGGCAATTACGAACGCTATTTCATGGGAGATGACGGAAAAGCATACTGGCATATCATTGACCCGAAAGACGGCTATCCGGCTGATAACGGGTTGATTTCGGTTACGGTTATCGGTGAAAGCGGTTTGCTTTGCGATGCGCTTTCGACTGCCTTGTTCGCCGAAGGAACAGAACAGGCGGTTCAGCATTATCAGTCCTCTGATGATTTTGAGATGGTTCTTGTCACGGAAGACGGCAGAATTCTGCTGTCAGAGGGGATGCAGGAAAATTTTCAGAATATCAGCAGTCTGCCTGTTGAGGTGATTCGTCATGAATGAAACTGCAAACAAACCAGATAAGAAAATCCTCATTATCCTGATTCTGACCATCCTGATTCTGACCATCTGCGTGATAAGCACAATATCAGCTTTCCGGAAACCAGAAAGCCGATATGTTCTGATTATTCAAAATAATCAGATAATACAGGAAATCCGTCTTGATTCAGCAGAAAATCAGGAATTTAAAATTCTTTCTGCTGACGGAGGCTATAATCTCATCCGGATTCAGAATCATGAAATCAGCATTTCGGAAGCCGACTGTCCCGACCAGACCTGCATGAAGACCGGCATACTCCGTTCGGAAAATCTGCCGATTGTCTGTCTGCCTCACAAGCTGATTATCCGCTTTGCCGAAGAAGGAGAATTCTCATGAAAATCAGAAAACTGACTGAACTTGCCATGCTGACGGCTCTTGCCCTGATTATTTTTGTGATTGAACTGCATTTTCCGGATATTGCCATACCGGGCGTAAAACTGGGACTTGCGAACATCATCACCGTATATGCAGTATTTGTCTACAAGCCGTCCGAAACTGCGATGCTTGTTGCCTGTCGGGTGATTCTGGGGGCAATATTTACGGGGAATATGAGTGCACTTCTGTACAGTGCCTCTGGTGCGTTGCTCTGTCTGCTGGGAATGCTGTATCTGAAGCGTTTTCTGAATTTGAATTATATCTGGCTGTGCAGTATTCTGGGCGGAATACTGCACAACACCGGACAGATAGCATCAGCAATGCTCGTAATGCAGACAACGGCTGTAATTTCCTATCTGCCGGTTCTGGTACTTTCCGGAAGTATTGCGGGATTATTCACGGGACTTTGTGCGCAGGCAGTTCTGAAGCGATTCCGGAAAAAAGAACACCTTTGAAGAAATTTTTCTTCAAAGGTGTTCTTTTCTGGAGACAAAAAAATTCCGGTATATTCATACCGGAATCTTGTGGGGTGGATAATCGGATTCGAACCGATGGTCTTCAGTGCCACAAACTGACGCGTTAACCAGCTACGCTATACCCACCATAGACGCGCCTTGCTGGACTCGAACCAGCGGCTTACTGCTTAGAAGGCAGTTACTCTATCCAGCTGAGTTAAAGGCGCATTATTAGTATTGTGATGAAGCGGATGACGGGAATCGAACCCGCATACTCAGCTTGGGAAGCTGATGCTCTGCCACTAAACTACATCCGCAGGTTTAATGGAGCGGGTGATGGGAATCGAACCCACGTAACCAGCTTGGAAGGCTGGAATTCTACCATTGAACTACACCCGCATGTGGTTCGTATTTATCTCTCTCACAACAATAACTATTATAGCACAAATGATTTGATTTGTCAAGAGTTTTTTCAAAATTTTTCAAAAAATTTTTTCTGTCATGCTTCTGATTTTTTCTGAGGCATCCAGACGGCATTCTTCTATTATAGATTTGGGCAGAATATGGCGGTTCTGCATGATTTCGACAGCATCGGCACGACAGCAGGAACACTGTGAATTTTCATAAATCCAGAACAGGGCATCATCCGGAACGGCAGAATTTTTTTCTGCCTGATTCAGAATCTCGATTGTGATGCTGTGCCAGCCGAGAAAAGTTTTTCTGTCGATGACGACATGTTTTAAATTTTCTAATAAAATAGTTTCATCTTCCGGCTGATAGTACTGAATCAGCTTATCAAGAGCATCTTCATCATAGTGATTCTGGAGGACTGCAAGCGCAGAAAGACGTTCTGTTTCGGGGGCTGGCTGAACGGCTTCCGGTTTTTTACGGCGTTTTCTGAGCTTGTATTTCTTTTCCGGAATGCACATCGCACGCTGAAAACAGCGGATTTCTCTGGAATTTCCAGCGGATTTCCGGATTTTTCTATAAAGCAGTCTGACTGGATATTTCTTCTTTGTCCAGAACCAGAAACTTTCAAACCGGAAATGCAAATCTTTATCCGAAACGTGTTTCTTTTTGAGAAAATATGCTCCGATGTCCTGAAATATCTGCAAAGCGGAATCAAAATCGGAATTCTGCATCAGGCAGGTGCAGAGAAGCTCAAAATTCTGAAGCAGTTCATGCAGATACATACTATGACGGCGGGTCATGATAATTTCATACATCTGCTGATATTTCTTTTTAAGTGCCTGTTCAGCAGAAGTATCATGGCTATCATAAGCGAACAGTTCGAGCAAATC
>JAFRMZ010000229.1 GCA_017430465.1 Oscillospiraceae bacterium | reverse complement strand
TTTTTCACTCCAAACAATCTTTGGTAATCTCCTGCTCTTAATTTTTTGATTCTTTTTTTATTGTTCATCTCCGTTCACCTCATGAATATTATACTTCGCTTTCTTTTTCCTGTCAAGGTTTCCGAACAGGTCTATTGAAAATTTCGGGACTTTTGAGCATGACAGGGTAACAATTATCGGGGACATCTGTGCATCGGCAAAGGGGTATGAGCAGTTCGCACTGATGAAATACAGAAAGGACGGCAGTGCATGAACAATCTGAAAACTACCTGTTTCCGGTTCAATCTGGATAATCCTGAACACGCTAATGCATGGAATTATCTGAAACAGCTTGACAAGAGCGTTTTCAAGTCCTGCAATGAGGCGGTTATCAAGGCGGTCAACGACTATTTTGAGAGGTATTTCAGGAGCATTGACGACCCATATTTTGAAACCCGTCAGCGTGAGGAGCAGTTTGTCACCCAAATTGTCAGCGAAGTCGGAAAGGCTCTTGCTTCTGAAATGCCGAGATTTCTTGCAAGTTTCATGATAAGTCTGAAAGCGGATTATCCTGTAAACATTTCGACTTCGACAGCGTCAGAAACTTCTGAAATTAACAGCGAGAATGACTATTCCGATATAGATTTTGACTTTATCGGCGGTTGAAATTACAAGTTATATCAAAATTTACAGAAAATCAGTGTATGCAATATCTTTTGATTTTCATGTAAAAATGCTGACAACATTTGCATGAAAAAAGCTATCCTGCAAATATCACGGAGGAATTTGCAGAAAAATCACCGAACAATCAAAAGATTGCGGTGAAAAGTGCCGACAAAAAGTGTCGGGCAGGTAGTACCGTTGTATTGACACAACGGCTGCCTGCTCAGAGACTTTCCCCCTCCGAGACCTCCCCCCAACAGTCGCAGAAGCGACAGAAAGGAGCAGAAATGCCAAATCGAAAAAGAAATCATTCCATCTGCCTGAAACTCACGGACGAGGAATATCAGCTCTGGAATTCCAAGCAGACAGCCAGCGGTCTTAGCAAAACCGATTATCTGATGAAAGCACTCCGGAGCAGTACCGTGAAAATTTATTCCATTGAGGATTCTGTCAGACCTCTGGTTCATGAAATCCGAAAAATTGGTACAAATCTGAATCAGCTCGCCTATTTCTCGAATATCGGTCAGGATGAGCGTGTGAAATCAGAAATTCATGCAATCCGGCTTGAAAATGAAAAAGTCATGGAACAGCTTTCAGATTTTCTGAAAAATCCGAAATTCAGCATAAAGGAGAAATGATGTTCGGAAATGTGAATGTAGATTATAAACCTTGCAAATCGTCGGTTCAGCTTCAGAGGGCTGCCGACTATATTCTCGGCAGACAGACGGAGCAGATTCAGAAAGGAATCATCAAAACGGCTGAAAATCTGTACTGGGGCATCAACTGTAATCGTGATAAATTTGCTCATGATGTGCTGATGACAAGAATTCTTTTCGGAAAACGAGAAACTAAAAATTCAATTCTTGCCCATAAAATGTCAATTTCATTTCATCCTGATGATAACGACAAAATTACTTATGATGATGCTTTTCAGATTGCGAAGGAGTTTGCCGAAAAATTCATGAAAGGCTATGAAGTCCTGTTCGCAGTCCATACTGATACGGAGCATATCCATGTGCATTTTCTGATTGGAAACTGTCATACTGAAACCGGAAAAGCCTACCGCAGAAATCAGAAAGATTTATATGATATGTGCGAATTTTTCGGCAGCCAGTGCGAACAGCGTGGATTAATTCACTCAATCCGTCAAGAATTCTATCATCATGATGAGCATACTGAAAAAGAAAAAATCGGAGAACACCGCATGAAAGTCAAAGGCAAAGAAACTTTCAAAGACGAACTCCGTGAGGTGGTTCAGATTGAACTTGCAGACCCGAATAATCAAACTCTGGAAGATATTGTCAATGCACTTATGAAGCATTACAATGTAGAGTGCAGAGTGAAAGGCAATACCATTTCATACAGACACCCGAATTTTACCGATAAAAATGGAAAGCTTGCTTCGGTCAGGGTCAGTAAACTGGGTGAAAAATATACCGTGAAAGGAATCAAAAATGAGCTTGCAAAGAAATCAGCCGAAAGAACCAGCGGCATCAATCACGAGAGAACAGCTGAAACAGGAAGCCGAACGGCTTCGGAATCAGCAGAAAAATTCCTGTACATCACCGGAGGAAATTCCGCCGGAAACAGAACAGAATCCTCCGTATACAATGGAGCAGATAGCGGAAATGAGCCGGAAACTGGCATATCTGTCAGCAGAGAATGTCAGGGAAGCACAGAAAGACGAACGAGTCAGCCTTCTGATAGCGGCAGTTATGGAGATGTGCCGGATTTTGACCGAATTTTCGCAGAATATCAGCGAAGAAATCGAGAAAATCTCCGAAAACGAAATGAAGAATCTGAACATTCAGGAACTTTACGCAGAAAGCGTTCAGAAATCGACAGGTAATATTGCCAGAAACATCTATTTGCAGTTTGAGCGTGAGCAGAAACAGGCATTTGACGAAATCAGAAAATATCTGTCCGATACCAATGATGAAATGGAGAAAGAAATTTATTCCTGCATCAAGGAAATCAAAAAGACAATAAAATACGCAGTCTATTCCGCTGAAAGACTGCGTAAACTGAAAAAATTCAGTGATATATTCTATTTTTCAGTACTCATATTATCAATTCTGGATTTTCTTCTTCATCTAAACCTGATATCCTAATCTTTTTGATTCTGGGCGTAGTATCGCCTGTTTTACGCCGTCTTTCATTTTCTTCTATGACGGTCTTGATAAGGTCAAAATAAGGATTGTCCGAGGCGATTTCATAAACTTTTGCTTTATCGGCTTCATAAATGGCGATTTCTTCGGCATTGTTTTCTTCATATAGCGCATTTAACTGTAATAAAGTCAAATCCATTCCGACAAAATATTCCAGACGGGCATAGCATTCAAACATTTTTTGGAACACTCTGAAATAATCTGTATCGTACATTTCCAGATACCTGAACGGCGAAATCGCATTGATGAGGTCTGAAACAATTTCGGCATCAACGTCAGTAAGAGCGAAAACCTTGTCTACAAATGAAATATAGCTGTTCTTATCGACTTCAAAATCGCTCTCGACAATGGATTTCACAACAGGCGGAAGGGCAATCAGACCGCCTTCCAGTTCATGAACGAATCCAGTTTCAATCAGACTTTCAACCGCTTCAAGATTATCAAGCGAAGCAAGATGAGCAAAAAGCAGTTTCTTGATTCCATATTCCGGAACGAAACGCATTATGGAAAGCACTTGCTTTTCTTTTTCAGAAAGCTCTGCCATGCTGAACAGTTCAGCGATATTGTCATGATAAGTCTGTTTCTTCTGATGTGTGTCCTTTTTGGACGGAATTTTTTCACTCACAGATTTCATTCCTTTCTGTACCATTTTATCAGCCAGTGAGTCCGGAGTATACAAGCCTTTTTTCAGAAGCCTTGCACACAGTTCGACTGCATAGGTGTGACGGTTAACAATTCCAACAATACGGCGAATTTGAGATTCTTCATTCGCCTGAAACGGATAGAACTTCCTGACAAGTTCATAAATATCCCTCAAATTCTGTATTTCACGCAGTTGATAAGTGCAGACATCATCATAATTTCTATGCGATGTGAGAATGACAGTGCAGTCCAGATTGAACAGGCTTTCAAAAAGTTCATTGTCTGTAATTGATTCATTAAAATTATCAATTATCAGCAGAGTATCTTCATCAAATGCGGACAGGATTTCAAGATTCTGTCGGCAGCGTTCTTCCGGATTCAGCAGACTGCGGCTCATATCCGCAATCACGGTTTCAAGACTGTCATGATAGAAATAATATCCGATACCGGCATATTCAGACTTGAATTTTTTCGCATAAGCACGGACAAATTCACTCTTTCCGATACCTGCATCACCTGTAATGATGATTTTTCTTTCCTGCTGAATCAGTTCATGAAATTCATTCAGTTCACGGTCACGACCGCAGAAATACGGACAGGGGAGAGGAGATTTTTTCGGAAAGAATGTTTCATCGGGCTTATCCGGATTGAAATAGGCTTTGACGAAATAGCCGTCATCTGTTTTGGAATACGGACGAATCACAGCAATATATACTGCATCATAAATCAAATCCGCCATTGCTGAATCGTCCGTATATTCAGGCTGATACTTTCTGATAACAGACTTTTTGTATTCCTTTGACAGCAGACTGTCATTCAGAATCAGGCTGTAAAGCGACTGATACAGTTTTTCTTTATCAAAAAAATAATTCAGTAATACTTTAATATCGCCAATCATGACGGAGCGTTCTGCTTTCAGATAATATTCGCTGATTTTTGCTGTTGCAATGCGAGCTCCGCTGCTGAGTTTGGAACTTTCAGAACGATGAAACACCCTAAGTCCGGAGCTTTTCAGATACGATGAAAAGAGTATATTCAGAAATCCATTATAGCTTTTAATGGATGATGTGACAATCTGGTCACTCAGCATATTTGTCACAGTTGCGAAATCACAGTACATTTTTATGCTCCAATCCTCTTGAATTCAATATCATTATATCACAAAATGATATGAATTTCAAGCCGTTTTGAAGATTTTCAGCATAAAAATTTGCTGACTGAAAAAGAAAATAAGGAGTTGAACATATTGAACAAAAATGAAGAACATTCCAAACCGGAAAATAAATCTAAGAAATCCCAAAAGCAGGAGCGTGAACTGCCAGACTGGATGATAGACAAAACAATAGTCAATGAGTTGAAATTCTGTCGGTATTTCGTGAACCGTCACCCATTGAAGTGCATCAAAGGAAGATTTTACGATTTTAACGGTCTTGTCGATGAAACAGCACTCGGTTATGAAATTTACGAAATGTTATTGCAGGGAACATGGACAGGACTTGCGAGGAAAGTTACCAATATTATTGAAGTCATGCGGCATTTCTGTTTCAGTGAACCGCTTGTGCCGGATGTGAAATTCATTCATCTGAACAACGGCAAAATTGACCTCGACGGAAATTTTTATCCTCAGAAAGAATACTGCATCAACAGGCTGAATATTACTTACAATCCCAAAATCAGGTGCGGAACGTATTACCCTGAAAAATTCCTGACATTCTTGTGTGAGCTTCTCACTCCGGAAGATGTGACAACTTTGCAGGAATATCTCGGCTATCTGCTGATACCGTCTACTAAGGGACAGAAAATGATGTTTATCATCGGTCAAGGCGGTGAGGGCAAATCAAGAATCGCAGTTGTTCTGCGTGAGATTTTCGGTCAGAACATGGTAACAGGCAATTTTCAGCGAATCGAAACAGACAGATTTTTTCGCTATAATCTGAAAGATAAACTGCTCATGCTTGACGATGATACCCAAATGTCAGCACTGCCGAGTACAGGCTATATCAAAAATCTGGTGACTGCTGAAATTCCGATAGATGTAGAAGCGAAAGGCAAGCAATCCGAGCAGTCGTTACTTTACACAAGATTACTCTGTTTAGGAAACGGAACTCCGAAAGCGTTGTATGATAAGTCGGAGGGATTTTCAAGACGAATGATAATTCTGACCACTCTGCCACCGCCACAGGGCAGAATCCCAGACCCACACATAGCGGATAAATTCATTGCCGAAAAAGAGAAAATATTCTGCTGGATGTTTGACGGACTGCAAAGGCTGATTCAGAACAATTTCCAGTTTACGATTTCCGAAAAAACAAAGCTGAACATTAAAGAAGCTATGCAGGATAACTGCAATATCGCTGATTTCCTTTCAGATGCCGACAGAGTTACTTTCGGAGAAAAGCTGTCTGTTACCTCGTCAGCACTGTACGGAAATTATTATTCATGGTGCGAGGAAAATGCCCTGACTGCTCTGAAACGTGAAACTTTCATCACTTGGCTGAAACAGAATGAGGAAAAGTTCAAAATTCACTACTCCACAAATATTCCGCAGAACGGCAAAAAAATCAGAGGTTTCAAGGGAATTGCTCTGAATCTTGGTTACTGAAAATAAAGAACAATCTGAAAATTTGGCGTATAGGCGTATATTTCCCATAAAATAGGCATAATCGGCGTATTTCAAGGGCGTATTCTGCCGGTTAAGGCGTATCCGGATACGCCGTTTCATAGAAAAATACGTCTGATGATACGCCGAAAACGGCTTTATATCGCAAAGAATACGCCTATACGCCATTTGAGAAGGCCTATTATTATATTAACAGGAGAGTACGAAATGAAAAAAGACAAGCGAATCGAACTTTACAAGAAAATCTGGTGCAAAATCCGCTACTGGCAGAATATCAGCGATGTAACCGACAGCGAACTCGCCGCCTATATGCAGGTAGCTGAACGGACTTTGAAAGATTATGACAAGAGTGCAAAGAATATCACGCTTGAGAAAATTGATAATTTTCTGTATATGAATAACATGGAGCTTGCCGATTTACTGGCTCTGTAATTTATTTTTCAAAAAGCTCTTTACAAATTCAGCAGGTTATGATATAATGAAGATGTAAAATTATCAGCTTCATTATATCGCCTGTCTAAATGAGGTGTTATAATGAAAGTACAGAAATTACCAAGCGGCAGCTACAGAGCCGTTGTTGCTGCCGGATATAACGAAAACGGCAAAAGAATTTATAAATCCTTTACTGCCAAGACCGAATGGGAAGCTATCAAAATGGCAGAGGATTTCAAGCGTACTCGTGAGGAACTGACCGATAAGAATGTGACAGTTCATAAGGCTATGGAAATGTACATCGAAAGCCGTGTGAATGTCATTGAACTGACTACAATCAGAAGTTACCGTCAGATTGCAAAGCACTGTTTCAAGTGTATTCATGATACGAAACTTTCTGCTCTGCGGTCAATGGATATTCAGAGGGCGGTCAATCTGGAGAGTGCAAGAGTCAGTCCGAAATATGTCAAGAATGCCTATGGCTTTCTGAAATCGGTACTGAAAATGTACGATGTCAATATCAACCTGAACAACATCAAACTTCCGAAACTCACCAGAAAAGAAAAAGAACTGCCGTCATTTGAAACGGTGTTCAGCATTGTGAGAGGAACAGAGGTCGAACTGCCTGTACTGCTTGCTTCGTGGCTTAGTCTGCGTATCGGTGAGGTGATCGGCTTGCAGTTTCAGGACGTAGATTCCGAACACAGAAAAATCCGTATCAGACGGACGATTATCATGACCGATGACGGCTATCAGGTGCGTAACGGCTGTAAGACCGAAAAAAGCACGAGAACTATTCAGCTTCCTGCCTACATTCTGGAACTGATTCAGAAACTTCCGCATGAGAACGAAACGGATTTCATTGTGCCGATGACAAGAAAAGCTGTGTACAGCAGATTCAAACGGCTCATGGAGAAAAACGGTATTGATGTAACTTTTCATGACCTCCGTCATTTGAATGCGTCAGTCATGCTCATGCTCGGCGTTCCGGACAAGTATGCAATGGAACGTGGCGGTTGGTCAACAGACCACATTCTGAAATCAGTCTATCAGCAGACATTCAGTTCCGAACGGGAGAGAGTGGACGATACAATTGACAGCTATTTTACAGGTATTGTAGACAGACTGAATGCCTGAAAAAACGTCCGGTAACAGGATTTTGTTGCACGGACTGTTGCACGGATTTTTCAAAATCGCTATATTACGTCTTTTCGGAGCGAAAATCAATAGGTTCAAATCCTGCTCCCGCAACCACAAAAACGCCTATGTTTAGCCAAAAACATAGGCGTTAATTTTTTCTGTGCAACGGACAGACAATGAAAATACCCTTACCGTACCCTTATTGAACCCAGAGCCTTGAAAAATAGGGAATATTAAGTGATATTTCGTGTGATTTGTATACTATCCTCTATTGCTACAATAAGATATATCTAAAAATTGGAAATTAAAAGATAA
>JAFRMZ010000228.1 GCA_017430465.1 Oscillospiraceae bacterium | reverse complement strand
TGCTGGTCTTCTTTTATTTTCCGTTCCTGTTCGATTTCACACTGACAGGGAACATACGGCTCATGAATTATTCCGACCGCCTCGAACCGGATTTGCCGTGGAGTCCGGCATTTTCCGCAGTAGAGCAGTCCGTCCACACGATAATCTTCCGGACTCTGCAAGGTGCTTTTCTGACTTTCAGCCATAATTTTTCCTAATACTTCAAGCATTTCTGACACTCCTTTCTCATTCTCAGAAAATTCCGGGGATAATATCCGGAGCATCCTGCTTTTTCGGCTGTTTTTCCGGCAGTTCCGGAGCGTTCAGATAACTCTCGAATTTCTCTCCGAACAGGGTCGACGGTCGGAGATACTGGGCAAATTCCGTTCCCGTCCATGCTCTGTGCTTCTTATCAATCACCTGAATAAAATCATCAAGCACGAATCCTTCGTTAAGCCTTGCTTCAATCAGCGACTGTGTTTTCTTCGTTTCTGCTCTGTATTTTGTTCCGGTGACTTCGTTCAGATGGGCGATGACTGCGAGACATATTTTTTTCTTTTCTGTATTTTTAGTTTCTGTTTTTTGTTTCTGTACTTGGTATTCTGTATTTTGTTTATATAATGTATACGGCAGTTGATTTTCTGCTGTGGGTGTTGTGCCGCTGTTTTCAGGCTTCGGCTTTTCTGCTGCGGTCGGGCATGATTTAATTTTTTCTGTTTCTCCGCCTGAATCCTCTCCGGCTGACTGTTCTTCCTGCGGTTCTTCAAAAATATCATAGATGCAGTCGAACTGACCTTTCCTGTTTCTCTCTTTGGTGCGCTTGAGATACCGGCATTCTTCCAGTTCTTTGAGGGCTGACTGAATCGCCGTCCGGTTTTCCTTGCAGATTGCACTGAGACCTTCCACAGAATAATCCCAGTCTTCCGGCAGGGAGAGCATCAAAGTCAGCAGACCTTTCGCTTTCAGGCTCATCCGCTTGTCACGAAGATGAATATTGCTGATGACGGTATAATTTCGATTTTTATGGATTCTCATAACTGACATATAAATTACCTCCGTATTAAAAATTTTTATAGTCTGCTGACTACAATATATCACATACTGGTTTTGAAATCCAGCATTTTTTCAAAATTCTGCATATCCAACAACTTACACAGCTTTTTTTGAGCAGACTGAACTTTTCTCTTGCATTTCTGCTGATTTTATGGTATCATTAAGATAAGGAAAGGGTTTGCATCTGAATGTTCATGCACCTTTCAAAAACAGTATAGTTATATTATAATTTGATTTTGCGAATAAGTCAATATATAAAATTTGCAAATTCAAATTTTCGTAAATAGTGCATAAATCTGGAGGTGCAATTATGGATATAATGGACAGAATCATAGAACGGCTGAAAGAAATCAACCGTACACAGGCAGATATCTGCAATTACATCGGCATCAATTACAGCGTGTTCACTACATGGAAAAAGCGTGGAACAGAACCGCCGACAAAATATTTAATTAAAATTTGCGAATTTTTAGATGTATCTGTAAATTATCTTCTGACAGGAGAAGAAAAGCTGGAAACTTCCACCGGAAAAGAAGAGGAAATGCTGAATCTGTTCAGATGCCTTCCGAATGATGAGCAAGCCAAGCTTATCGGCAGAACAGAACTTTTAGTAGAACAGGCAAACAGTGCTAAATCCAGCCAATAAAAAGCAATCCACAGTTTGCACCATGAATTGCTCATATCTTATTTCAAATCAGATTTCTTGATGATTTCCTGATACTCGATAAGAATTTTTCTCTTTTTAGCATATTCTTCTGCGAACGGTGCGCCGTTTTCTCCGCCGAACACTAGTAGAAGGTCACTTCTTGCAATCATTTCCTCGTCTGATTCCTGATAGCAGAACGGATAATAGTGCGTATTCATAAGCGTGACACTGTCTGCTTTTTCATGAATAGCAAAATAGCGGTCACGGATTTCCTCCGGCCAGTCAGTGGTCTGTTCTTCGTAAGGTGTCATGATGTGCAGTTCGATTCTGTTTCCGGCTTTCAGGTTCAGGACAAATTCCGCCGACCACATCGGTGTGCCGTAATCGCAGTTGACATAAAAGCTGTCGTATCCTTTCTGGTACAGCTCCCAGATTTTTTCCTGAACAATTGCTTTGATTCCGCAGAACGGCTGTTCTGATTCGTTCCGGCAGAGTGTAAGGAACTCATCGCCTGATGATAAAATTGTACATGTCATGTTTCTGACTCCTTCTGTTCTGATTTCGTAAAATTAAGCATTTCAGGAGAAAACTGCCGGAAATGCCTGAATTTTGGGAATCAGGAGTTCTGCTCTGACTGATATTGACAAGCATCTGACGTTATGCCGCTGACCATGACAGCAGATTCATGCAGGATTGTTTCCGTTCCATCGAAGAATGGACATAGCGGTTCAGCGTGAGTTCGATGGAACTGTGTCCGAGAATCTCGGACAGTGTTTTCACATCGAAGCCCAGAGCAACGCAGTTTGTGGCGAATGCGTGTCGCAAAGCATGATAATGCACTGACGGCAGATTGGTGTTTTCCAAAATCTTGGAAAATCGATATTGCATTGTTCTCGGCTCGACAGGCTTAGTTTTTCCCGATAACAGGTAAATATCACGCTGATTCTGAAACGTGGCAAGCATACTGCACAGACATTCCGGAATCGGTATTTCACGGCAGGAACTGCGGCTTTTCGGCTCGGTAATGACCAGTTTTGTGCGTTTCTTTTCGGATACGCACTGAATCCGCTGGAGCGTTTTTCTGACGGTCAGAACACGTTTTTCAAGGTCGATATCCGCCCACTGCAAAGCACAGAGTTCGCCAATCCGGACACCTGTATAAAGCGACAGAGCAACACCCAAAGTGGTCTGAGAAGGATTGCTGACGATATACTGTTTCAGCGTTTCCTGCTGTTCCGGTGAAAGCACGGCAGTTTCGGATTTCTGACACTTCGGCAGGATAATGCCGTCCATCACGTTCCGGATGTGATATTCACGGCTCGCATAGCGGAACATGGACTTCATCAAAACCAGAATATCAGCGATATATCTGGCAGAAAGTCCGGATTTCAGCTTCTGCTCCACGAACTGATATATCATTCTGGATTTCAGCATACAGCACTGAATATCGCCAAATGCCGGAATAATGTGCTTTTCGGCTTTCATGCGGTAATTGGCAGAGGTGGACTCTTTCAGCCTGACTGCTGAAGTTTGCAGAAATTCAGCGGCTAATTCTCTGACCGTCATTTCCGTTACAGCATACTCATCTGCGAGATTCTGCTGAGAAACAAGCAACTTGTATTCTGCCTCCTCACGGCTTTTTCCATAAAAAGAGCGTGTTTTCCGCTTTCCATTGCTGTCTGTACCCAAAGAAAGACGGGCTTCCCACCGCCCGTCTTTTCTGAAATAAATACTGTGGCTCATGCCTGATTCTCCTTTCTTTCGACAGGATTCTATCAAAAAATCACTTGATTTCAACCGGATTTTATGGTAGAATAGAACTATCATAAAATGCTTAATTTTGCGAAAAATCCATGTACAGACCGTGCCGTTCCGGTCATCCTGATTTTTTCAGAATGCCGGATTTCTGAACAGGCAGGTCTTTTTTCTTTCAGACGGTCACGGGATTATCGTCCAGATATACATCGGAGCGGTCAGCGTGAACAGCAGACCGCCGAAAATAATGGCAATCGGAGTCCATTCCAGCTGACCATGCTTGCGATACTCTAAATAAAGTCCGCCTATCTTGACGAACAGCAAAACCGCCAGAATTACGTCCAGAATAGGGAACACAACATTGTCAACAATAGTCACTACCTGCGACCTTGCACTCGACCATGTTCCTGTAACAGCACTTGCAATGTCACCTGTCGCATGAGCTGTGAGCATCATTGGCAGGGCAGAAAGACTTACTGCAACAGTTGCCGCAGCAGAAATTTTTCTCTTTTCTGTATTCTTCAAATTCTATCACTCCTCCTTTACTTCAACGAGTTTCCCGGTCAGAACCGTTCTTGCGTTAGCAAATTCATTACTGCATGTGGACAGTGAAATAAACCTGTCCGTTTCGTCATAGCTGATTCCGGCAGAAATCTGCGACAGATTTTGAATCCGGCTCATCCAGTCGGAAACCGGCTGAGAGCCGTCATAAATGGAATCATGCCAGTCAGTCACAGCTACAGAAAAGAAATCAATTCGGTATACTTTATCGGCAGCCGACAGCCATCCATATCTGTGACTGTAAAAATAGGCAGAATCCTTGAATTTTACCAATCCTGCGAACATCGAGCCGTTTTTCATATTGTGGGCATAGACTACATTGATAGGATTCATAAAATTCGGATTGCAGCGACAATCTAAGAACACTGAACCGGAAGTCAGATGACTTCCATCATAAGCATGATGCAGATAAAATTCATTATCCTCTCCCTGCATCAGCGGATAATTGATGTTTGTATCTGGAAGATATAGCCATCCTACCGCATCCGGATAAGCATCTGTCAGGCTCTGGACATTATCCTGTAACTGATGATAAATTTCAGCCGGAAGCGTGATGCTACTATCCTGTACAGAAGATTCTGTTATCTCTGCCATAGCAAGCGTATCAGGAATATTTTCAGTTTCTGAATCCAATTCCGGCACAGTTCCGGAAAGCGTTTCCTGTGGTTCAGAACTGACAGGAACAGTTTCGGAAGTCAGGCTTTCTGTGATTTTATCCAGTTTGTCCTGCATCTCCTGAGTCAGTCCGTAAGACTGAATCGCTGCTGTTTTCTGTGCCTGCCTTGCATCATCTCTGACAAGCAGAACCACTCCTCCGAAAAGGAGGGCGGTCGAAATGACCGCCGCAATTGTGATTGTTCTCTTTTTCATTCATCTTCATCTTTCTTTCTAAGCATGATAACTGCTGCCGTCAGACCGCACAGTCCTGCGATGAGCATTGCATAAGCTGCCGAATTCTTTCCGGTATCGCCCGTAGGCGGTGTGCTGGTGACGGTAACTGTCGGTGTGGTTGCGATTACAGTAGTAGTGGTTTTCGGAACAGTTGTTGCCGTAGTTTCAGGAATCTGTTCGTCTTTCATCACAACTTCTGTTACCGTGCCGTCTGTTTTCACAGTGAACGTGATGTCTTCTGCGATTTCATAACCATCGGGAGCAGTGATTTCACGGAGCGTGTAAGATGCACCTCCGGTAAGTTTTGCCTCGATAAAGTGCGGCTCATCGCCGGAAGTCCATTCTTCCACGACAATTCCGTCACTGTCGATGACCTGAAGCTTTGCACCAGACAGCTCATCACCGCCGGTAATGCTCTGCTTTGAAATTTTCACAGCCGTGGTATCGTCAATCATAGTAATGAGCGGAATGCCGTCTTCTGTAAATGCCGAAACTTCCGCATTTTCCAGTTTAACAACATTCCTGTCATCAACAGCAAAGCTGATGTCAGTTGCGATAACATAACCATTCGGCGCAGCGACTTCCCTGAGCGTGTAAGAGCCAGCCGAAATTTCAGAAATGATGTGATTTGTGCCGTCAGAAGTCCATTCTTCGACAATATTTCCTGTTTCATCAAGAATCTCCATCTGTGCGCCGGAAAGTTCCTCACCGTACACGTCTTCCTTGCTGACTGCGACTTTGAGAGGACTATTTTCAATCGTAATTTCGACAGTTTCCTTATCTTCTGCAATCGTAACGGGATAAGTTTTTTCGCTCAGAATATAGCCTTCCGGCGACTGAATTTCCCTGATGATATAGCTGCCATACGGAACATTCTGAAAGCTGAAATATCCATTTTCATCGGAAATTTTGGTATCAAGTGCGGAAGTGCTGCTGAAATCTTCTGCATCTGCACGGAACAGACCGATAACTGCTCCGCTGAGAGGTTCGCCGTCCGGATTGGTTTTCTTTCCGTCCACAGAGCCACGTTTGAGAGTATTCTTGAACTGACCGCAGTCGATGTCAACTGTTGTCATTTCCTGACCCTGATACTCGAATGTCACCAGATATTTCTCGCCGTTCAGAACATAATGCTCATCGGTGGCGATTTCCTGCACATAATACCTCGCAAACGGGAGTTGTTCTGCGATTGTAGCGGTCATATCTTCATTGAGAGAAATTTCAGCAATCAGGCCGTTTTCCGGAATTACAGAGCCGTCATCGGCAGTAATATCTTCAGCGGCGAACAGTCCGAAACGGACAGAAAGATATTCTTTGTTACCACCGATGCTGTATTTTTCGTCATGTTCCATTGCCTTTGTCATGTGGATTCTGACACTCTGATAATCATTTTCAAAGCTGTTCTGCACGGTATCACGGACGGTGATTTCCTGTCCGGCATAGGTCAGCTCCACGGAGTGGCTTTCATCATTCAGAACATAGCCGTAAGGTGCAGAAATCTCCTTGATTTCGTACTTTCCGAGATAGAGCAAATCGGATTCAGCATAGCCGTCAGCGTTGGTAGTCAGTTCGGCAACAATATCTCCGACACTGGCACGAACCGTACCGTCTGCGGTGATAATATCCTCACTGGCGATTACCTGAAAAACAGCGTTTTCAAGACCTTTTTCCTCGAATATCGGAACATAGAAAATTCTCGAAACGCTCTCGTTTTCATTCTCGTATGCATAGCCCATGCCGTTTACAGTCGTGAAGGCTTTTCCGGTTTTCTGAATAGAAATTCTGCCTTTCTGAGCCACATCGGATTTTGTCAGTTTAATGATATTCACGGCATTTTCTTCTTCCGAATTTTCAGCAGTTACACTGAACGGAATCGGAGTGCTGTCAAGAACATATCCCATCGGAGCTTGCACTTCAACAAGTGTATAATCACCGTAGGCAAGGGATTCCGGAGTCATCAAAATGCCGTTGTTGTCCGTGTAGAATGTGTCAGTGCCGCCGAGAGTTACAGCTTGATTCACAGAATTGAAAATCTGAAATCCTGCGCCCTGATAGGCAATAGCTTTTCCGGTTTCGGCATCGAGTTTCTCGACCTGAATATAGCTGCTGAACGGCGTATCATTCAGGACATATTCGTAAATTCTGCCATTTTCGCTAATCAGCACATCGAAATCGGAAACAAAATCCGCATCATTGACTGTCTTTGTCTGGTGGACAGTGTACTGACCGTAAGGCATATCTTTTGTCTGAGCATAGCCGTTTTCGTCAGTAACGAGATAATCTCGGACGGTATCCGGAGCGTTTTCATAACTGCCGGAAGATTTCAGATAGATTTCAAATTCTGCCCCTGTTTCGAGGTTTATCACCTCATCGGCATTCTCATCGCTGTGTTTCAGAATCGACACATTACCCTTGACCGGAGTTTCATATACTGTCAGATTTGTATTATTGAGTTCGATGCTGTAATTTTCCGGCTGTGTGCCGAGTGTGTACACAGTGTCATCGAGCAGATAGCCTGCTGACGGAGAAATTTCCCGAATTGTATAGTTTCCGCACGGATAGGAATTTGTCTTGAAACAGCCGTTTTCGTCGGTTGTATAGCTATCCACAAGTTCGCCGTCACGATACAAGCCGTAAACTGCTCCGGCAAGAGTGGCATCACCCTGAGCAGTAATGCATTCCGCATCCTGCTTGGTGACTTCGGCTGTGAATTTCTTCAGCGTGTTCTCGAAAGTTAGGTCTGTAGTTGCATCCACACTGAGCGTTGCGGTCTGTTCTGCCGGAATTACATAGCGAACCGGCACATCATTTTCAGAAACCGTATACACGATTTTCTCGTTATTGCTGTCAAAAACCGGAATATTGGGCAATACGGCAATTCCGTCAGCTCCGGTCGTGATATGATAAATCTGACCGCCGCCGGACACTGTGAAATGCCTGTCACTGTTCTGACTATCCTCGGACTGCTTGTTAATCTGGAGGCTTCCTTTTTTCAGAACATTTTCAAAATCAGCAGTTACGGTCAAATCCGCATCGCCGCTTGTCAGCTGAATGTTCTGTGAAACCGGCTGAATATATCTTTCATCGGTATTGATTTCGGATACCGTATAGGTGATGGCATTTTTCATTGTCAGGTCATAGACACGCAGATTCGGGAATTCTGCCACACCGCTGTCATCGGTTACAGCAGTTTTTGTGTGTTCGATACCGTTTTCAGTCCATGTCAGCTCGAACTGACGATTGCTGACAATGCCGTCCTCAGAAGTTTTATTCACCCTGATTTTTCCGTTCTGATAATCTTCGACTACATTCACACTTCCGTTCGCCTTGAGTTCGTAAACTTCCGGAGAAAGGCTGTATCCCGTGGGAGCGGAGATTTCTTTGACGTAGTAGGTTCTGTTTACAGGCAGTTCAATCGAGCCTGTGCCGTCCTCTCCGATAGTGATTTCTCCTACTTTTTCCGTGCATCCAGAATCCGTGTATACGCCATAAACAGCTTTGGAATTATCAATCGGACTTGTGCCGGAAATTTTTACGGAATTGTCCGTGCTGAGAACCTTTGTGATTGTGAAATTCACATTGCTTTGGGTCACTCTGAAAGCGTACATGTTCATGGCAGAAGTTTTCTTGCCAGTGATGTTATTGTTGATGACAACGCCGTTCGTGCCGTTGGATTCAATTCTCCAGTGTGTACCGCCGTCACCTGAACCGTCACTGACAGTTTCACTTGTAATCAGCGATTCTGGAACACCAATTCTCAGCAGATAAGCCACAACATCATCACGGCTGTCGAACTCGCCCATATATATCCAGCTGTGATTGATGTCGTTCGGAATTTCTGCCACAACGACAGAACCGGGAGTAATTGTCGAACCGTCAGCACACTCCCAATACGGCGCATCCTCGGTCTTGATGCCTTTTTTCTCAACATCGACCTGAGAAGTTACACCGCCATAGGTGATTGTGCAGTTACTGCTCATTTCGAGCCAGTCATCGGTATCGACAGGGACGGGATTGTTCCAGCTGAATCCGGTCGTGGAATAGCCCAGATGTGTAAGCGTGTAGTAAATCAAACCGGAACAGTCGATGCCCTGATTCCGGATTGCAGTTTCGGTCATCGCCTTGTATCCGCCCTGATAGTACGCTCCTGTATAGCCCTTGAATCCGAATCCGTATTTTGTGCCGAGCAGAGTCGCCGCCTGAGCGACAACGGCATCCGAAGAAGGGAAAGTCTCATTTTCGGAAGAAAGTGCCGCCGCCTCAATCGGAACAGCATTTGCTGCCGAGCTTGCGAGCATAGAAAAAGCGCAGAGTCCTGCCATGAACCCTGCGCTGATTTTTTTCACTGTTTTATTCAAAACCATTTGAAATATCAACTCCAGTTATAAAATTTTTATTTTTTGAATTTACCTGAATGTTCAGGCGGTGACCTGATTGTCATACACAGCATCTCCTTTATGACAGGTTTAAGCCGATTTCTTTGGATTATTCCTGAAACAGTTCCTGATAGCTGTAGTTACTGAGCATATCACCGTCTGCGATGTGTTCACAGTCCATATTCACAACTTCCGTGAATCCGTAATTCGATTCGAGGAAACCGCCTGCCTGCGTATCCATGATGAACCAGATTCCGCTGACACATACTGTATTCGCCGTATGTCCGTAAAGTCCGGCATCTGTCCAGACGATATAGCAGGGAAGTCCGATTTCAAGGCATTTCCCGTAAGTCTGACAGGCATAGTTGACGCATGTGCCGTGACCGTTTTCGAGCATGTATTCATACACGATTTGTGCCTTTTCATAATCTGAAAGTTCCGGAACAGTTTCCGGCTCGGTGACAGACTCTGTTTCTGTTACAGGTTCGTTTTCCGGAATCGGCTCTGTTTCGGTAATTTCCAGAATTGTTTCTGTTTCGGTCACGACTTCTGTCAGTATGACCGATTCTGTTTCTTGGACTGCCGTTTCTGTTTCTGCTGTAACCGGCTCTGATGCAGTTCCTTCCGGAATTTCGGTGCTTTCAGGCTCTTGTTCTTCTTCGCATTCACTTTCTGTGAACAGAATTTCTTCACTAGCCGTGACAGTTTCCTGAATTTCGATAATTTCCGGACTGAATGTTTCCGGCAGTTCTGAGGGTATCGTATCCGAACAGATTTCAGCGGCTTCGCACGATACTTCCTCAGATGCCGTGACCGATTCTGCTGTTTCCGGCTGAAAAGTGATTTCTGAAGTTATATCATACTCATCACAGCCGGTCATGAACACTGCACACAGAATTACAAGTAAAATCGCCTTTTTCATGGCTTTCACTCCTTTGTGATATTTTATTACAGCATATCACAGAAGGAGTGAAAAGTCCAGCAGTTCAGGAAAAAATCTGCTTAATGAATAAGAAACACAGACGTTTTACAGCGTTATTGACAAGTTATTTTCTTCCTGCGGAGCTTCTTGCAAACTAACAACAGGATGACTGAACTGTTCTGTAAATTCAGGAATCTGCTCATCTGTCAGAGAAACTTCGATATTTTCACCATTTTTGTTCACGCCGTTTCCGACAATCATGAATGTGCCGTGAATCAGAATCTGACCTATAAGCCGGTTTGGAGCATAGTCTTTCAATAGAAATTCCTCATCGCAGAATATCAATGCCTTATCAGTCGGGTCAAAATAGACCGGCTCTATCAAACCGCCGACAACTGACTGTTCTGCTTTTAGACAGTTCTGAATTTCAGCGATATATGGCTTTTTGCCACACTCTATCACAAGAATTTTCAGCATTTTGTTATGGTAAGTCTGAAAAATATCAAAATCAACCGGCTTGAATCCGGCAGAATCACAGAAGTAAAAACCTGCTTGTCTGCCGTCAATGATTTGAACCACATCGCTGACTGAAAGGGAACGTCCGTAATAACCGGGCGGTTTCTGACCGGAACTGCATTTCCGGAATACATCTTCCAGATTGGAACAATTTACTGTTCCGCCGTAAATCTGCCGGTACAGAGCCGGATTGATACCGCCGTGTTTAAGCGTTTCCTCATAAACGGCAAATGAAAGATTTTCCTTGTCTTTCCGGCAGTCAATCTGAAAAACACGGATTTTCATCTTCGTCCTCCTGTTCACACAGCGGAACATAGCCGTTTTCTTTCAGAAGCTCATACAGAAATTTTCTGCCTTTCTCCGTCCAGCACATGTATGTTCTGAACTGATTTTTTCCGCTCGGATAAGTATGCATTTTCGTGTAGCCGTAATCCTGATATTTTTCGTACAGAACCCAGTATCCGGATTTCATGCGGTACTGCACTCCGAGAAAATTCAGCAGAGCATTCATTTTCTGTGCAGAAAAGCCGTAATCCTTAGCGATGACAGTCATCGGCAAATCAGACTTGCTTCTGAGAATCACATTCAGATAACTGCATTTTTCTTTCAGTTCTGCGTTTTCTTCCAGAAGAAGAAAATTTTCGTCCTGCATTTCTGAAAACCGCCGGAGCAGAAGAATCAGGAAATCCGGATTGCCGAGCAGATTCTGTGCTGTTTCCGGAGTCATGTAACAGCCGTATCTGCCGATGCTGGGAAGGACTTCGGAAGTTACCCAGTGCCTGAATTCTTTTGCACTCTCCAGCTTGCTTGAGAGAATCAGACTGTACAGACCGGATTCATTAATCAGCAGAACAGCCGTTCCGTTGACGGTGAACGATTCGT
>JAFRMZ010000227.1 GCA_017430465.1 Oscillospiraceae bacterium | reverse complement strand
TTGGCGGTGTCAAGCCGAATCCGAGAGATACGCTTGTTTATGAGGGAATAAAGCTGTGCCGTGAAAAGAATATTGATTTTATTCTTGCAGTCGGAGGCGGTTCTGTTATTGATTCCGCAAAGGCAATTGCTATAGGTGTGCCTTATGAGGGCGATTTCTGGGACTTCTACTGCGGTAAAAAGCCTGAAAAAGCCTTGCCTGTTGCAACTGTTTTAACGATTGCCGCTGCAGGAAGTGAAGGTTCAGGCAATTCCGTCATCACACAAGAGGACGGGGGACTCAAACGTGGAGCAGGTTCAGATTTGCTGAGACCGAAATTTTCCATAATGAATCCGCAGCTTACCTGTACTTTACCACCCTATCAGACTGCCTGCGGTGCAACGGATATTATGGCTCATGTTTTTGAAAGATATTTCACAAATACGACAGAAGTCGAAATTACTGACCGTCTTTGTGAAGCTGTTCTCCTGACCATGATTAAAGAAACTCCCCGTGTTATCGCAAATCCTGAAAATTACGATGCAAGGGCAAATATCATGTGGGCAGGAACTGTTGCACATAACAATATTGTGGGTGTCGGCAGAGAACAGGACTGGAACAGTCACGGCATTGAACATGAACTCTCTGCATTGTATGACTGTGCTCACGGAGCAGGTCTTGCTGTTATCATGCCTGCATGGATGGAATTTGTCTATCAGCATAATGTTCTTCGCTTTGCACAGGCGGCAGTCCGTGTCTGGGGCTGTCAGATGGATTTTGAAAATCCTGAAAATACAGCCCGTGAGGGAATAAAACGTTTCAGGCATTTTCTGCATGAAATCGGTATGCCCCTGACCTTTGCAGAACTCGGTGCAAAAGAAGAAGATATTCCGGTTCTTATTGAAAAATTTGGTATCGGTGAAGGCAGAACAGGCGGTTTTGTGAAACTTTCTGCAAAAGATATTGAAAGTATTTATAAAATTGCTGTTAATCCTAAATTGATATAATTATAATAAATCAGTCAGTTGTAAATTTTATTACAGCTGACTGATTATTTTATTTCTTAGTTAAATCAATATCCCGTCACAGTGGTCAATTTCATGCTGAATAATCTGTGCAGTAAAACCGCTGAAACGTTTTTCATGGAATTTCATGTATTTGTCCTGATAGCGGACTTTTATACTTTTGTAACGTGTAACAGGACGTGGCTCTCCCAGCAGAGAAAGACAGCCTTCTTTTGTTTCATACGGCTGGGACTTGGATATGATTTCAGGATTGAACATAGTGACAATTTTATCGTTATCATAAAAAGCAATAATTCTTTTATGAATCCCTATCATATTTGCCGCCATACCAACACAGCCGCCTTTATGAGTTTCAAGCGTTTCAGCGAGGTCTTTTGCAATTTGTAAATCTTCTAAAACAGCATCTTTTGATTGGATTTTCAGCAGTATCGGGTCATGAATGATTTCTTTTACCATATGTTCCTCCATTATATATTTGCTATTTTAATGAAAATATTTGCAATTTTTAAGACTTCCTGTTCTGTGTTTTCCTTTCCGAAAGTAATGCGAATAGTTCCCTCAGCGTAATTGTCAGGTACATGAATCGCTTTAATTACATGGGAAATCTGCTGATTTACACTGTCACAAGCTGAACCTGTGGAAATACAAATGCCTTTCAAATCAAGCAGGTGCATAAGCCCTTCACCTGATTTTCCTTTGATAGAAATGTTGATATTTCCGGGCAGTCTGTCTGTCGGTTGACCGTTCAGAATAAAATCAATGTCTGCCTGATGCAGGACAGACAGAAATATTTCAGTCAACTTGCTCAGATGAACTGTATTCTGTTTCATCTGAGCAATATTCTTTTTTAAAGCCACAGCCATTCCGACAATTGCAGGAACATTTTCCGTTCCTGCCCTCATGCCGGATTCCTGAGAACCGCCATTATGAAACGGCTGTAACAAGCCGTTTTTGCTGTATAAAAAACCGATACCTTTCGGACCATTGAATTTATGTGCTGAGGCTGACAGCATATCAATTCCCATAGCCTTTACATCTATCGGAATATGCCCAACAGCCTGCACTGCATCCGTGTGAAACCATGCACCATGTGCATGAGCAATTTCAGCCAGTTCCCTGACTGGCTGAATTGTTCCGATTTCATTGTTAGCCATCATAACCGAAACAAGGGTACTTTCGCAAGAAGCGACAGCTTCACGGGGTCTTTCCAGTATTTTTATCAGTTCTTCTGCTTTTACAGTTCCATAATTGTCTACTGGAATCATAAAATGTCCGAAATATGGATTTTTGCAGGCATTCAATACAGAATGATGTTCTATTGCAGATGTGATAACATGGTGTATGTCACTTGATACAGTGTAATTTTTAATCGCCCAGTTATTGCTTTCCGTTCCTCCGGAAGTGAAAAATATTTCTTCCGGTTCCGCATGGATACATTCAGCAATCGTTTTTCTTGCATCTTTCAGGGCTTTTTTAGCCTTTCTGGAAAAACTGTACGGCTGTGACGGATTTGCATACTCTTCAAGCAAAAACGGCTTCATCGCCTCAAATGCATCCATATCCAGTTTTGTTGTTGCTGCATTATCAGCATAAATCATATTATCACCTCACGAAAACAGCGTACAGCCTTCTTCTTTGAATTCTTCGATTTTTTCAAGAAGGTCATCTACTGTTATTTCAAGATAATCAGCAAGACAATCCATACAATAGAAATTCTTAATATCTGTTCCAAGAAGCTTTTTATTAATTCCAATTGTATTTTTAGAAAGATTTTTTTCACCGCAGGCAATACATTCAATTTTCTTCATAATCTACACATACAGAGAAAGATGGTATATTTTTTCCCTGAAACTCCTTGTCTAAAATTTCAAGCTGTTTTTTGATAATTTTTCGCATTTTCACTGCCGGACGAAGACAATATTTCTGAAAATCTCTTACTTTGATATCTTTTGGCTGACGCACATCGGGAAACAATAATTTCAAATAAGCAGTTGTAATTCTTTTCACTGCTTCTGTGTCTCTGGTATCTGCACGGGGCGGAACTTCAATCAATTCATCTACAATTGCACGATAGCTTGCATCATCCCTAAGTAAATGAAGAATTGAACTGAAATATTCTGAGTTCAATGCCCATCCGTTGATTTTCAAATCATCATTCATGCGTGGAATCTCCCAGCCTTTAATAAAACCATGAATCCTATCAAGCAGGGCACTTTCCTGAAACAATGATGGCAATTCAGAAAACATATTTTCATATTCATCCATATTGTCCTGTGAGATATTGCCGAGAAATACAATTCCCGCATCTGATTTACCCTCATATCCGGCAAAATTAAACATTCCGTATTCCATATAGCCCTGCATAATGGAACGCATTTCATTAACATCACCAAAAGTGACAAGCTTCACTTCATCAATCGCAACAAAATCATTACCCATAATAAATCCGGGAGCTTTCTTTGCTGAGTCATAGAACATTTTAGCTCTTGTCAGTTTTCCGCCGTCAGTCAAAATCCCGTAACGGCTGATATGCCCGAACAAATAAGATTTTCCTGTTCCTTTCGGAGCAAGTTCAATCAAATTCAGCCTTTTTTCAATGAAAGGAAGTAGACGTGTGAGCATAGCCAATTTTTGAGATTCATTTTCATAACCGGAAGCATTGTAGTCAATTGCACCAAGAAGCAAATCAATCCATTCAGAAATTTCAAATTCTTTTCTGACATCTTTATAATATTCAATATCTACAGTATACGGACAGAAATTTGTAAAGCTTACAAGTTTGATTTTTCCCTGTAGTTTCATTGTTTCATCCGGAAAACGATAACCAAGCTCCACGACACCCCAGATTTCTTTTCCACGAACAAGCTCATCTTTGTATTTGTCCCATACAGACGGTTCAATAATGGTCTCTTTTTCTGTCAAACTAAAATCCGGAAGAGAAAATGTGATTTCCTGATTTTTGATATTAATATCAACAGAAATCTTGGTAAGAATCTTGACGTGTTCATTTTCCATAATGATTCTGTTTTTAATGCTAATCCATTCTTCTTTTTTGGGAAGATATGTTTTGATAAACTCTGAAATTTCTTCTATATCAAAGTTTCCTTCTTCATCTTCAAATTTTTTCAGAAGCCAGTCACGCAGAAATGCCGGAAGGCTTAATGAAGCAAAGAAATTATTCTTTTTCAGATTT
>JAFRMZ010000226.1 GCA_017430465.1 Oscillospiraceae bacterium | reverse complement strand
GTAAACCGTCCGGCTTCCGCACCCGTGATTCCGCCTCTGCCAGATTCCAGCACTCTGCTGCGGAGAGGTCAGAAATTTACTGTTGCTGATAAAAACGGTTCTGTTCCGTCCGTTCTGAAATTAAAGCTTGACTGGCAGGTCAGCAATCCGCAGTGCGATTTGGATGCCTCTGCCTTCCTGCTCGCTCAGAATGATAAAGTCCCCAGTGAAGACTGGTTTGTTTTCTACGGTCAGCCGAACAGTCCGGATAACAGCATCCGCTATTCCGGTAACACCGGAACAGGCGCAGAAATGCTCATCAACCTGAACCAAATCAACCCCGATATTCAAAAAATCGCTTTTGCCGTCACTATCTACGAAGCCGTTCAGCAAAGACTGCATTTCGGCATGGTGCAGAGTGTTTCGGGTCGCATGTTCAATCAGATGAATTCTACAGAACTTGCCAGAATTGACCTTACCGACTGCACTGCCGGTATCACTGCACTGGTTGTCGGCGAACTGTACCGATATAAGGGCGCATGGAAATTCAATGCTGTCGGCTCAGGTGTCAACAGAGACTTGGCCGGATTCTGCGCCATGTACGGCATCGAAGCCGGATAACCTACTGAAAGGAGCTTTTATTCATGATTACGTTTGAAACGCTTAACGAACTGACTTTGAAAATCACCTGTCAGGGAGGCCGTGATTATATTTTCTCAAAAATGGGTGCATTTATCGCCGGTGAATGCTATGGTGCAAAAAATTACAAATTCACCAAAGTAATGCTTGGACCCGAAGAAGGCTTCGGACAAGCTTTGCTCGGACAGCTCGGCAGACGCTTTACGGGCGAAAATCTGCCTTTGATGAAAGTCGAATTTGATGGTGATTCTGTTACTTATTATGCCAATAATCAACAGCATGTACTGGTATATCATCTTCAGAACGGCGAACAGCTTTCTGTTGAAAGCGAAAATATCCTTGCATTCACTCGTGACTGCAAGTATGGTGTCCGCTTTATGGCGCAGGGGGTAATTTCTCAGAAAGGCCTTGCGACTTCCACTCTCACCGGACAAGGGCCGGAAGCGTATGTTGCTGTTCTGATTGATGGAAATCCGCTTGTTCTGAGTAATTCCCAGAGCCGGACAACTATCGAAGCCGACCCCGATTCCGTTGTCTGCTGGATTGGCGGAGACCCCGAAATCCGGACGGATTTGTCATGGCGGAATCTTATCGGACAGGCCTCCGGCGAATCTTACATGTTTGAATGGAAGGAAAATAATCCGGCGATTGTTCTGATTCAGCCTATGGAACGTACTTCCGGCGTAGATGTCTCTATGGACGGTAGACGAAGCGGAAACCGGCCGTCAGTGCAGAGTTCTGTCAGCACCCAGCAGACTGCCAGCGATTTGAATAACTTGTTCCGTAATTTAAGATAACATTCAGCAGGCATTTCTTTCAGGAAGTGCCTGCTGTTCTAAAAGAGTTTTTCAACTGTAGAATAGTCACATGAAAAATACCGCTGAATTTTTCATTCAGCGGTATTTTTCGGGAATGAAGAACTATTATTGATTGAGGAGAAGTCTTTTCAGAAGAATCAGGTCATAGATATTCACAATACCATCCTGATTGAGGTCAGCATTCTGACTCTGCGATTGAGTAAGTGTTCCGGATTTGAGCAGATATTTCTGCAATGTGATGACATCCGGAAGGCTGACGGAACTATCCTGATTGATGTCGCCGGTCAGTTTTTCCGGCTGGGCGGTTGTTGTGGTTGTAGTAGTTGTTTCTGTTTCGGGAGCTTTTGTTGTGGATGTGCTTGTTGTAGTTGTTGTGGTTGTTGTGGTGGTAGTCGTAGTAGTTGTTGTCGTGGTGGTCGTTTCCGTCATGGCCTCCCACTTCTGACAATCGTTATTCGTATTTTCCCACTGCTGAACATTCGCACCGGATGCCTTGCTTGCATTGCCGATTTCTACCAGACAAGCATCTTTCGACGCTCTTGTCATAATCTGATAAGTACCGTCCGGATTCTTCGAGAACTTGAACAGCATCATGCTGTCTTTTGTGGAATACGGTACAATGGCGATGTTTCCGCCGTTGCTTCCACTCATCGCTTTGAGAACATAATTGGAATTAGCAACGCTTCGGATATAGTAATAATTTCCACCGCCGGCAAATGCCTGCAATGTCCATTTCTGACTGTTGAAATGTCCGGTTGACCATTGCTGAACATTAGTATTTTCCGCCATATTTCCGGCTTCGATGTCCATCACCATGCCGGAGTTGACGTTCTGGAATTCATACAGAACATTGGTATTCATAGCGCATCCCGGATTGGCGACAGATTCTAAAATCCAGTCCTGACAGTTTGCGCCGTTGATTTCCCACTGCTGGACGTTATCGCCTGAACCTGTTCCGGCGTTGGCGATTTCGACAGCAGATTTGCATCCGGAAATCTTGGTTCTGATTTTATAAGAGCCGTCAGCATTTTTGGTGAGCATGAATTTCTGGTTATCACCGCCGTTATACTGATACAAATCGACATTTGTGCCGTTGGCAGTTTTTTTGCCGGCAACATCAAGCACATAAGTACCGCCGTCACCGACTGCGGAAACCAGACTGTAATAGCCGTCGCCCTCATCGATAAATTTCCATATATCGTGTGTCACGCCGTCTGCCGTGCCCCACTGCTGAATATTTGTACCGTTTTCAGCCTTTGCGCCTGCAACCTGCATATACAGGCCGGAATTGACGTTCTTGATTCTGTACGTTGCGCCGTTTGCGAAACTGGAAGCTGTCACAGCAGAAAAATCGACTTTTCTCAGGAAAGGAGATTCATACTTTGTGGAAATCCAGCCGGAGAAATCAGAATCCGTGATATACTTCATCTGGCTTGCTTTGGTGCAGTCTCCGGAGTAGGCAGTACAGAAAGCTTTCGTATCTGTATTTTTAGTATTATAGGCATCAAGGAGCTCATAGCCGTAATTGGATTTGTTCGGATACCATGTACTTGTAGTTTTCGGCGAAAAGCTGATTTTGGAGGGAGTGCCGTTAAGTGTCTCGGACAGATAGGAATTGGAATCACGGCACGGGTCAGAACCTCCGCCCATCATAAGAGCCTGCTGTAAGGAATAGCCGTTGAAATAGTTGTTTTCTGATACAAAATTAGAGCCGTCACCGCCGATGATACCGCTTGTACCAGAACCATTGGAACTTTTTCCATAGGCGGAATAATAGTTATTATACACATGTGCCGAACCGTTGCCGAGCTGGGGGCATCTTCTGACATTTTCATCCCACCAGTTATAGAGCAGGGTTGTGCGGTCACGGGTGATTTCATCATTCTGCGTACCGTAGGCGACTGTCCAGTATCTATGCTTGAGATGACAGTAAGAGATAGTCACATAGTCAGGTGAACGGAGTCTGTCTTTGGCATCACGATAGGATTCATAAGGCGTATTAATCCAGATGAACTTTCCGACTTCATCCTGACCGTTTCCGGTTCTGTCATAAGTAAGCTGGGATTCAAAATAGATATGGTCAATCCAGATTTGTCTTGATGACCAGATATTAATAAGAATTCGGTTTGGTGTGTTTTTGGCTACCATTTTCAGGTTGCGGAAAACGATATTGTCAGAAGGGGAATCATCTTCCGCACCATAAGCATCATTGGTACGAAGCTGACAGTCATAGATTGTGTGACTGCCGTAGCATCCGACAATCGTTTTATTATCCCGAATGCGGGTATTGCCCTTGCTTTGCATGTCGATATCGCCGGTGATGACAATGGTCTGTGCGCCAACGGAATCGAGCTGTTTTACTAAATCATCGGCTGTCGATACATAAACGACCTCGCCGAGCAGACCGCCGATTGTGCCGGCTTTTTCACCGGAAGATGTCATAACATCGCCTGCATAGCCTTCCAGACCGTCGAGATTTAATTTATATTTCTGATAATCGGCTTTGGAATAGCTGGAAAGGCTGAATCCTGCGCCGTCAGTGTATGTCAGCGACTTGGAGGAATCGGCATTGCTGGTAATTTTATAATACAGGGCATAGCCGTCAAAATCGTTCTGGACGGCTTCGATTTTCCAACGCTGATTTGCGCCGTCCGTATCGGCCGAGAGCGTGACGGATGTGCCGGAAGCAGTCAGGACATAGCCATTCGAGGCGTTAACAATCTCGAACACGCCGGAACTGATATAGTTCACCGTCCATTTTTCGGCGGTTGTGCCGTTCTGTTCGGCAGGGACGAGGGATGTTCCGGAGGCATTGACATTCTGATTGGTATCGAACATGCCAAGCCGGAAGTACTGGAGCGGATAAGAAACCGCTGCTTCTGCGGTCATCTGGCTTTCTGACGGGACAACAGCACACATGGCGCACCCCATCAGGGAGGCTGTCAGGACAGACAGCATTTTTTTCATATATCGCATAAAAAATTCCCCTTTTCAAAATTTAAGTTTTTCTATTTCTGAACAATTTATGAACTAATATTATCATATCACAAAATTTGTGGGAAATCAATGTTTTTTTCACTTCTGTTTATTGCAGATTTGATTTTTTATTCCTGAAAAAACTTGCAGAAAAAGCACTGTCCGGATGACAGTGCTTTTTTAATTAATTACAATAACGGATGCTGTTCAAAATCCCAGCTTGTCTCGAAGCTGTTCCAGTCTTCACGGCAGAGCTGAATATTTTCTTCCACAAGCTCTTGAATCCGTTCAGAATCGGTTTTCAGATACGGCAGATATTTCAAATCCCGTGCCTGAATATTCATGGTCGGATTGCGGAGATATAACAGATATTCAGCAGGTTTACTGCAAAGAAATGCAAGAAGGGCATTCTGTTCCTGTTCGGAATCGGCAAACAAGCACGAACCGGCCACATCAAAGAGAAATCCGGCCGGATTTTTCCGGAAACTCGGAGATTTTGCGATAAATGTCCATGTTATCGCCGGACGGAAATAATATTGCTTATTCTTGAGCCGTCCGCCGGCATGATGCAGATTCAGCTTTTCATGAAAATGCAACAGCTCTTTTCCGCCGTTTTCATAATTGAGCACATGCGTGTGATTGCCGTACCATTTGCGATAGCCTCCGCCTTTGTGATAGGGAAACCATTTTTTATGGCTCTGCACGGCCTGTTTCTGATTTTCGGCATCGAAGCAGATATTTTCATAGCTGACTTCATGCCACAACCGGACAAATCTGGAATTATCTGAAGTTGTAAGGCCTTGTTTCGGTTCAGCGAAATCGCCAAGTTGAGGCTTATGAAACAAATCCAGCACGGCATCTGATGCCCAGTAAATCACGGGACTGTCGGGAATCCGGAAAAACTGTTCCTGCGCTATGACATATCGCAGGGCTTTTCCTTGCAGATAAGTATCTTTTTTGCGTTCTGTATCAGTCTCATCACAAAGATAGTAATAAACACCTGTATCGAAAGAAGCCGGCGGACGTTTTTGCATCACCCAGCAGACACTCTGCACGATAGTACCGACATCAGCAGTATCGAACGCATACATTCCGAGATGGAGCATGTGCCGGATAACGTGTGTATGCAGAATCTTTTCCCTGAGCAATGCAAATGCCGGCAAAAACAGCCAGTTCTGGATAGTCAGCATAGCGCAGAAGCCGTTATCATCTGTCAGGGAGGAACAGCGTTCGATAAAACAGGCATACAAGTCACGCCAGCTATCCGGATATGCCGTCTTGACAAATCCAAGCAGACGGTCAGGCATTCCGGAGCTCCCCATATATGGCGGATTGGTGATGACAATCTGATATTTTTGATGCAGAAGCCGGTCTGTTTCCGGACGGGAGGAAGACGGCAGAAGTGAGCCTTCTGGCTCAGATTCCGGAAAATACTGCACATCCGGCCGGATGCCGGTTTTCAGGAAATCGGGGTCATGCAGAAGTGCTTTCACCAGAAGGGAAAATTCTGCAATCCGGCAGGCATGAATATCTAATTCCAGACCGAACAGATTTTTTTGCAGAATCTTCCTGACGGCGATTTTTTCAGGAATTCCCTGTTTCTGATAGATTTTCAGAAATATATCAAATGCAGTCAGAAGGATATGGCCTGTTCCGGCGCATGGGTCAAGCAGGCGGACATGCTCCGGAGAATCTGAAACAGGTTCATCGGGATTTTCATCCAGCAGATACGGCCATTCTGCCGGAAACATTCTGCCGGCGGAATTTTCCAGCAGATAAGAAGCTATCCATTCCGGAGTAAAGAACTGTGTCACGGCCGGAATTTCATTTTCTGCAAACTGGGTATGTTTTTTGTCACTGAAAATTTTATCTTTGTCATCTGTCTGATAATACTGATGCATCCAGCCAATAATCTGCACGGGATAATTGTTTTCCGGAAGGCAGTCATACATAATCTGTTCCAGTTCGGAACGGAGAAACCGCACATCATCCGGAAAATGCCATGCCGGAATGAGCTGTTCCGGCCGAAACGGAAGCTGATGCTGTTTCAGGCAGAAATCAGCCGTCAGCCAGATAAAGCTCTGCCATGCGGATTCCTGCGGAATTTCTTCCCTGAGAAATAATTTTTTCATCCGGAAAGATGCGTTCCGGAGAGATTTTGTATGCATGGCCGGTGCTGTTTCGGAAATCATTTAAACATGTCCTTTATTTTTTTCTTTACCTCATGCTTGATAATTTTTCCGGCAATTTTTCTGGTCGTGTGATGCTTCATCACAAACTCCCCTGTTTTGATAATTTTTTTTAATTTCATGCTTATCAGCTCCTATCTGTCTTTGAAAATCACAATCGGAATGGGGGGGCAGTTCTGCCGGTTGACAAAGGGCATTTCGACAACAGTATAGAAATCGCTGTCGAGGGTCGGCAGAAATTCCAGAAGGGCATCACGTTCCTGAAAGCCGGTTTCCCGTCCGTAGTAGAGAATCAAAGTCATAATGCCGTCAGGTTTCAGGAGCTGTAAGCCCTGCTGAATCGCCTGAATACTGGATTCCAGCTTTGTGAAGATATTGTGGTTTCCGTTGGGAAGCCAGCCGAAATTGAACGTGATGCAGGAAATTGTTTCCGGCTGGAAATAGTTCTGCATATTGGCATGGCTGTCGAGAATCACATCAAAATTGGATTTGTGATTCTGCAATAATAATTCACGTGTACTGTCAACGGCCTCCTGCTGGATGTCGAATGCGGTGACATGACCGGCATCACCGGCAAGATTCGAGAGAAACAGGGTATCTCTGCCCCGTCCGGCAGTGGCATCAATACATAAATCGCCGTTCTGCACATGCAGTTCCAGAACGTGATGAATTATCTGCAACGCACTGAAATGTTTTCTGATTTCTGCCATAAGTACTCCCTCATTTTAATCTGCGATATAATTCTGATAAAATGTAATAAATTCCTGACGGGTATACAGCGGGATTCTGTCATAGAGTTCCAGCATGAGCCGGATTTCGGCTACTGTCCGTGCCTGCGTGTTAAAGCCCGTTTTCGGATTGAATTCAATATCCGTAAAATAATTATAATTTTTAATTTGCTGAATTTCGTCCGGCTTAAGCGATTCGAGCACGGCTCTGATATAGATATAATCATAGAACGCAGTTTTCGGTTCGAGTGCCCATGTAATGCCGTCATGATAAAAAGCCATGAGCTGACCGGATTCCTGAAGCCGAGGGTCAAGTTTGGCATCACGTGGTGTTTTCAGAAGCAAATCCGGATAATTTTTCCCGTGCTGAAATACTTTGGAACTTTGATAGACACATTCCAGCGGATAACCTTGATATTTCAGGTTAAATGCACTCAGCTTCACACCGAGTTCAATTCTGCCTCTGGTGCTGATTTCCAGCGGATTTGCCTCTGGATAAGCGTTTTTCACAGCTTCCAGCAGAGAATCTGCATTTTTCTGTTTCTGCTGAAATGACAAGCCCGAAATCCACTGGAATTCGATTTGTTTTGCGATAACTTTCTGATTCTGCGAGATGCAGAAAGCCGGACGTACAGCCATGAAAATTCCTCCTTACTGATACAGGACAGCATTAATATTTGCGGATGATAACACCGTCATTCTTCCAGATGCTGTTTTCCGGCACAACGCCCCGAACACAGCTTGTCGGGTAGACATTGGAATTTTGTCCGATAACCGTGCCGGGATTCAGAACGCTGTTACAGCCGATTTCGACAAAATCGCCGAGCATTGCGCCCATTTTCTTGAGACCGGTTTCGAGAGGTTCGCCGTCAGTCTTGACAACAACCAGAGTTTTATCAGACTTGACATTAGAAGTGATAGACCCTGCACCCATGTGAGAATGATAGCCCAGAATGCTGTCACCCACATAGTTATAATGCGGAGTCTGCACGTTGTCAAATAAAATCACGTTCTTTAATTCGACAGAATTTCCGATAACGCAGTTTTCCCCGATAAGCGCACTTCCTCTGATAAATGCACAATGACGAACTTCGGTATTCGCACCGATAATGCACGGCGCACCGATATAGGCACTTGGAAAGACTTTTGCCGTTTTATGAATCCAGACGTTTTCAGATACATAATCATATTCATCAAAACTGAGCTTGCTCCCCAGATTGATAATCATATTTTTGATGCCTTCCAGAGCCTCCCACGGATACTGAAATTGTCTGAGATAATCAGAAGCAAGCGTATAATTCAAATCATATAAATCTTCGATAGTAATATTCTGCATGGTAAATTCCTCCTGAAATAATTTATTCTATAATCACTTGTTCCGAGACTTCCGGAATTTCCGGAATTTCGGGAGTTTCTGTAGAATCTGCTGTATCAGATTCAGATTCTGTTTTTTCGATAAAGACATCAAAATCGGCATAGCCGTCAATGCCGTCCACATAACCGGTGTTGCATCTCTGCCAGAGGAAATAATTTCCGTCATAGTCAGTTTGTTCAGTATAATGAGCAAGCCATACAGTATCGGTATCGGGATTTTCCCAGACATTCTGAAGATAGAATTTGCTTGCATAAAGCATGGATTCATAACCGTTTTTCTGCATTTGGTCGTTAAAGGCTTTCCAGAGCAGATTTAAATCATGCAGATTGATGCCGTAATGCTGAAAATCGGTGAAATCTTCCCAGTCGAAAGCAATCGGAAAATCGAGTTTTTCGCCGTTGAGACGCTGGGCAATCCAGTCAGCATCGGCACGGATTTGAGATTCATCATTATCGGCACTGTAGAAATAAACGCCGATTTTCATGCCGGCTTCTTTGGCAGAATTAAAATTATATTCAAAATAGGAATCCTCAACAAGATTTCCCTCTGTACTTTTGCCGATTCGCATGATAACGAATTCGCATCCGGCACGTTTCAGGGCATCATAATCGACATAGCCCTGCCATGAGGAGACATCAACACCGGCGAAACTGTTATATTTCGAGGCATATTGTTTCTTGAAATCCGCAAAATTGACTGGTTCACCGGAATAGGCAGACGGTTTTTCATCAGCAACAGCGACTTCCAGACGGCAGGTTGACTGATTTCCGGAACTGTCGGTCAGATGGGCAGAAAGCATATAATTTCCCTGTACAGCAGTATCGACATCGCCGTCATAGGTGAGTGTCAGGTTGGTATCATAATTATCACCGTAGCCGATTAACTCACGCAAGTCGAAGACTTCTCCGGTTTTGATATAGGCATTCTGGCCGTCATTGAGAATCAGGGGCGGAGTAGTGTCTTTCACCTGATAAGTGAATGTTTCCTCACGGGATTCCTGACCGTACAGATACGGAATTGTGATTTCAAACGTGCCGATTCGTCCGGTATCGACAGGGGCGGTTTCATCTTTGAGGGTAACATTGGCAGAAG
>JAFRMZ010000225.1 GCA_017430465.1 Oscillospiraceae bacterium | reverse complement strand
TCGCCATCACCATCGAACTGACTGAAATCAACTTCTCCGTCAAAGGCTTCGTAGCATTCCTTTGCAAGTGCATCTTTGTTCTGTGCATAATAACTCATATTATTCTTGGCTGTATAGCGGAAAGCCTGTCCGGAAAGATGCATTGTTCCTTTAGAAGAACGCTCATAGAACGCTTTCATGCTCTCGAACGGATAATTCGGATTGGATTCATCTTCTTCGCCAAATGCAATCTGATTGAGCTGTTCTGCTGTGGGCGAATAGCTGTACTGCTGGTCAGGGAAATCAATATAGAAAATCACGACATTGCCTGTTCCCTGCGACGGCAGATTGTAAAGTACCTGCTTGATAGGTGCTTCGATAAAGTCGGAATTTTCTTCGGATTCGGTAGTTTCCGGAACTTCTTCAGTAGTTTCCTGTGTTTCTTCCGTTGTTTCCTCTGTGGATTCCTCAATAGATTCTTCTGTGGTTTCCTGTTCATACTCAACCGGAGTCCATTCGCCGGACAATACCGCACGTTTCAGCAGAATGAAATCATAGATATTGACAGCATCATCAAAATTCATATCTGCAAACCAGAACTGTTCGGCATCCAGTTTCTGAACACCGAGCAGATATTTCTGCATGATGATGATGTCCGTTACACCAACAGAAACATCCTTGTCCAAATCGCCCATATATCCGGCGAAATTTTCCGGAAGTGTGGTTTCTGTCGTTTCCTGATTCTGGTTTCTGTCTCTTGGTGCTGCGGATGCCGACAGATTCAGCATACTGCCTGTTGTGAGCATCACAAGTGAACAGATACCTGCAATTACTTTCTTCATACGCATAATCAATTTCCCCTTAAAAATAAATTTTGATAGTCCTATTATAGCATAGTTTTTAATTTTTTTCAAGTGTTTTTTAAATTTTTTGTGAATTATTTTGCAAAATCTTTTGCATCTCCCCTGTCAGTCACAACCTCGTAACCGATTCCGGATACCCGCAGTTCTGTACACTGCCGGCATTGTGCCGATTCATCCCCCGTGCAGATTTTATTATCATAAAGCATATATTTCTTTCTGACACTTGTCGGAGAAAGATTCGGCATAATAACATTAGCTCCTGCCTGCAAGCCCTTTTCCCGTCCCAGAGGATGAACCGTTCCGAGAGCAGTTGTCGCCGGAAGCAATACTTTCGGAAACAGCAGTCTTAAAACAGATAACAATCGGAGCGTTAATTCTAACGTGCCGTTCTGCTCATCTCTGAAAGGTGTGTCCTGATGCGACAGAAAAGGCCCTATGCCTATCATCTGGGGCTGGAGCTTCTGGAGAAAGCGCAAATCTTCAATCATATTATCAAGCGTCTGATGCGGACTCCCTACCATGATGCCAGCTCCTACCTGATAACCGATTTTTTTCAAATCGAATAAGCACCTCTGCCGGTTCTGACAGCTCATTTCCGAAGGGTGCAGTTTTCCGTAATGTTCCGGATTCGCCGTTTCATGCCTTAAAAGATAGCGTTCTGCTCCTGCCTGAAAATATGCCAGATAGCTTTCATAACTTTTTTCCCCGATGGAAAGTGTGATTGCACAGTCAGGATAGTTTTTATGAATCTCTGCTACTATCGAACAGACGACTTTATCCGTAAAATAAGGGTCTTCTCCGCCCTGCAAAACAAACGTCCGGAAACCCAGTTCATACCCTTCCCGACAGCATTCCAGAATTTCTTCTTCTGTCAGGCGATAGCGTGAAAGATTTCTGTTATCTCTGCGGATTCCGCAGTAATAGCAGTTATTTTTACAATAATTTGTGAATTCAATCAGTCCCCGTATATAGACTTTATTTCCGTAATGCTCCCGCCGGACGGCATCTGCATTCTGTTTCAGTTCCTCGTCATAGTCTACGCAGGAGAGTATGACTTTGAATTCTTCATCTGTGAGATTCTGATTTTCCCGTAATTTCTGAACTAATTCTGACATGTAT
This sequence comes from Oscillospiraceae bacterium, assembly GCA_017430465.1. Classification (GTDB taxonomy): domain Bacteria; phylum Bacillota; class Clostridia; order Oscillospirales; family Ruminococcaceae; genus UBA3855. The sequence goes on along the minus strand of JAFRMZ010000225.1, from coordinate 12,872 downwards.
TCCAACTCCTTTTATAGATTCAGGATTTTATGTGCAAACCTGAGATACTCCGGCTTTGATTTCTGAATTCTGTCAACCGTAAGCCGTTCCAGATATTCCGAAATATCAGCAACATCATCCGAAACGGAAAGTTTCCAGCTTATTTCCTGTAGAAGTTCAAAATATTCCTGATTTTCCCAGTTATCCGGAAGTTCTAAGAAAGCACTTAATTCGGCTGAAAGTTTCCGGAATGTCTGCAAGACAGATTCCGGCTCAGTAAAAAAGCCATCTGTCCAAGCATCATCTTTATTGGGAGCATAACGCTGAATCCAGAAGCAGTGCGCCGGAAACTCTCGGAATCCTTCCAGATGCAGATAACGCTGTTTCGCCTGTTCTGCGTTTTCCGGACTGGTGTAGATACCAAGTATCTTGATTTCTTCATGACCGTTGATTTCATAGGCATGATATAATAAATATAAATTCTGATTCATAAAACATCACCTGTTCTGATTATACTGTATCTTTCGGATTTTGTCAAGAATCTATAGAATTTCCATCATCATAATATGCATTGACCGGATATAAAAAATGCAGATTTCCTGAACGGAAACCTGCAATTTTTATCAAGTGCCGGCGGCGGGACTTGAACCCGCACGGTATCGCTACCAACGGATTTTGAGTCCGTCACGTCTGCCAATTCCATCACGCCGGCGACAACAGTATTATTATAGCATATCCGGCGCAATTTGTCAAGTGATTTATGAAATTTTATTGATTTTTTTCCAAAGCTGATATTGTTCCTGTACTTTGCGTGCAAAGCGAGGATTCATAAGCTGAGCAGCAGGAATCAGTTTTTCATAGAAAATTCCGTACATGCCGTTGCTATTTTTCAGTTCTCGTTTGATATGATGCTTTGCCCATTTCCAGACGGTTCTTGCTTGCGGAATATCAGCATTTATCAAATCAAGACAGCTTTCCAGAATGCTACCGAACAAATTTACGCCATAACAGTCGGATAAATCCATTCCGGAGAGGATTTCAAATTCCTGATATGCCTCTGAAAATCGTTTCTGTCCTATCAAAAATTCCATTAACTTATGATGTGCATAAATAATTTCCCACGGGACATTTTTCATTACCGCAAATTCTATGCATTTTCTTAATATTGGCTCATTATCGGCAGTTCTGCCGAGCTGTTCATTCCACCAGATGAGATTCCGGCAGTCGGATTCGTCTTTTATCACATATTCTGATTTTACAATATCCAGAAACTGCAACGCATAATCTGTTTCACCGGTATCGTATGCAAGACTAAGACATCGTTCTGCATTGAAATCCGGAAGTTCTTTCATGATACGGCGGAATAAATCTGTTTCGCATTCATAACCGCAGTAACAGTCGAAATTCGCATTCTTGGCACGTTCAAACAGTTCCGGATAGTGATTTTCCGATACCGAAAGCAGAACTGTCAGAATCTTGACAGCTTCACTGACTCCCTGAAAACTATTCGTTTCGAGATTCTGACATTCTTCCTCAAATAGCCGGAGCAGAATTTCTTCCGGCACATCTTTATGATAATACAAGATATAACAGCATAATTTCAGCCTGTCCGTGCTTTGTGTATCGTAAGTACCATAAGTTTCGTGATGCCCTTCCTTCCAGCAGACCGCCGAAAAATCACCGTTCATGACCTGCTGATAATATTTCTCCCAGCCGGAAAGCATCTGTTTTAACAAATCCTGATATATCATGAAACTTCTCCTTTATGCCGTCTGCGGCTGTAGTTTCTTCGGCAGAGATGTCATCGCATACACTGATGACGAAATCAAAAGCACATCAGCAAGCACCCATGCGAACGGACTTGCCAGACAAATTCCGGTAAAGCCCCAGCTTCTGACCATAAACCATGCTGCAAATACTCTTGCAATAAGCTCCAGAATGCCGGCACTCATCGGCAGAAAACTATATCCCATACCCTGAAGCGAATTTCTCAGAACAAACAGCACCGCCAGAACCGGATAGAACAATCCGCTGATTCTCAGATACTTGACTGCATAATTCATGATAGAGATAAATGCTGTTTCTTTTGTAGATACGAACAGATAAACAAAATATTTTCCTAAGAAGAACGAAAACGCATAAGCAAAACATGCATAGCATACGGATACTATCAGACTCTTTTTCAGCCCTTCCCGAATTCTGTCAATCCGCCGTGCACCGAGATTCTGTCCGCAGTAAGTCGCCATTGTAATGCCGAGCGATTCCATAGGTCCGCCGACAACATTCTGAATCTTCTGGGCAGCCGTCACACTTGCGATAACTGTCGCACCGAAACTGTTAATAGCCGTCTGCATGATAATCGTACCGATACCGGTAATACTGAACTGAAAAGCCATCGGCAGACTGATTCCGCAGAGTTGACTGCATTTTTCCGGCTGGAATGCGAATTCATCCTTCTGAAATTTCAGAACCAGAAACCGCTTATGCATAAAGTATAAACAGCACAATGCAGAAATTCCCTGTGCAATAACAGTGGCAAGTGCTGCGCCGGCCGTTCCCAGATACGGAATCATCAGAAAATCAAGCCCGATATTCAATACAGAAGATACCGCCAGAAATACCAGCGGTGTTACACTGTCCCCCATCGCCCGAAGAAATCCGGCTAACAGGTTATATAACACTGTCGCTGTCAGTCCGGCAAAGATAACTGTCAGATAACTTTGTGCATTATTGATAATTTCGGACGGTGTCTGCATCAGTTCCAGAATCGGACGGCAGAACAGCACAGTAACTGCTGTCAGAATCAGACTGACAATCCCTGAAATATATCCTGCATTCATCATAAAACGGCGCATATCTTTCATATCATTTGCGCCGTATCTCTGCGCAACTGGAATTGAAAGTCCGGTGCATAAACCTATTGCAAAGCCGATAACCAGAAAACACACTGCACCTGTCGAACCGATTGCCGCCAAAGCATCAGAATTCATACATCTGCCGACAATTGCCGTATCCGCCAGATTGTAAAACTGCTGTAACACATTTCCGGCTACCATGGGCAAACAGAATTTCAGAATCAGCGATAATGGTTTGCCATGTGTCATATCTTTTGTCATAAAAATTCTCCTTTTGTAGTATTTATCAGAAATACAGTATAGCACAGTTCTGCGTACTTTGCAAGATGGGAAAATGACGGTTTTATTTTCCTTTTTTGATTTGATTTTAGACAAATTTCAAAATTCGCTTGCTTTTTGCGTCAGGATGTGGTATAATGAATTATGTATAAGCAATCCAAAAACAGAAAAGAGGCTGTATTTCCATGAAAGACGGTTTTGTAAAAATCGCATGTGCCACCCCTGAACTTAAAGTGGCTGACTGTGACTTCAATACAGATAAGATGATTGAACTGATTCAGAACGCCTGTGACAGAGGTGTTAAGATTATCTGTTTTCCGGAATTATCCATTACAGGCTATACCTGCGGAGATTTGTTCCTGCAAAATGCCCTGATTCATTCCGCAACAGAAAATCTGCTTCGTCTGACAGAAGAAATTAAAAATCTGGATATTGTTGCCATTGTCGGGCTTCCTGTCGAACATCAGAATAAATTATATAACTGTGCGGCAGTGGTATTTCACGGGGAAATTCTGGGACTTGTTCCGAAAGCAAATATTCCGAATTATGGCGAATTCTACGAAATGAGACATTTTACAAGCGGTGCGGATATGGATGTCTGCGGTTTGGAACTTTCTGAAAAACATTATCCGGCTATGTCAATCAATCAGTTATTTCAGGTAACTCCGGAACTGACATTCGGAATCGAAATCTGTGAGGATTTATGGACAGCAAATACACCTTCTGTAAATTTGGCACAGCAGGGTGCAAATCTGATATTCAATCTCTCGGCAAGTGATGAGATTATCGGAAAAGCGGATTACAGACGGACTATCATCAAGGCAAAATCCGGCAGTCTTCTGTGTGCCTATGCCTATGCAGATGCAGGAGTTGGCGAATCCACGCAGGATATGACCTTCGCAGGGCATAATATCATTGCAGAAAATGGCTCGATTTTAGCAGAATCCAAGCTTTTTGAATCCGGTCTGACCGTGGCGGATATTGATGTCAGCCGTCTTGCTTCTGAAAAACGCAGAATGAACACATTTCAGTCAAAAAATCCGAAGCCTCTGGAAAACTTCTATGTATCTGCAATCATGCTGCCCCTGACAGAAACCAAACTGGAAAGATATATTTCTCCTCTGCCTTTTGTACCGTCTGACAGGGTTGTCCTTGACGGAAGATGTGAAGAAATTCTCAAGATTCAGGCAGTCGGCCTCGCTACCAGATTAAAGCATATCGGCTGTCAAAATGCAGTTGTCGGCTTATCCGGCGGACTGGATTCCACGCTTGCATTAATTGTCATGACACATGCATTTGATATGCTTGGTCTTGCACGTTCCGGCATTCTGGCTGTTACAATGCCCTGTTTCGGCACGACTGACAGAACTTACACGAACGCCTGCCGTCTTGCGGAAGCTTATGGCGCAACACTGAAAGAAATTGATATTAAAGCAAGTGTCCGTCAGCATTTTCAAGACATTGGTCAGGAAGAATCCAATCATGATGTTGTTTACGAAAACAGTCAGGCACGTGAAAGAACGCAGATTCTCATGGATATGGCAAATCAGTGCAACGGCATCGTCATCGGTACGGGCGACCTGTCCGAACTCGCTCTCGGATGGGCAACCTATAACGGCGACCACATGAGCATGTATGCCGTCAATGCTTCTGTTCCGAAAACACTTGTCAGATATTTGGTTGCTTATGAAGCAGGCCACACTGAAGAAACACTCAGTGCTGTCCTGAAAGACATTCTCGACACGCCCGTCAGTCCGGAACTGCTTCCCCCTGATGAAGCAGGCAATATCGCCCAGAAAACAGAAGATTTAGTCGGCCCTTATGAACTGCATGATTTCTTCCTGTATTACATGCTTCGTTTCGGATTTTTGCCGTCAAAGATTTTCCGCATGGCAAAACATGCTTTTGCTGGAAAATATTCTGATGAAATCATTCTGAAATGGCAGAAAAAATTCTACTGGCGATTCTTTTCTCAGCATTTCAAGCGTTCCTGCCTGCCGGACGGCCCAAAAGTCGGAAGCGTGACACTTTCGCCGAGAGGTGATTTCCGTATGCCGAGCGATGCCTGTGCCAATATCTGGCTCAGGGAACTCGAAAAAATGCAAATCTGAAAAATCAAGAAAGGAAGGTGTTCCTCCATTGGGAGATAAAAAAAACAAAAAGAAAAATTACTATCTGGTAGATTATGAAAATGTTCATAAAGCCGGACTCAACGGCATTGAAGAACTCAAAAGCACTGATACTGTAATTATTTTCTACAGTGCCAATGCGGATTCTTTGTCATTTGAACTGCATCATTATCTTGGAGAAGCGAAAGCCAAAGTAGACTATATCAAAGTAGATACCGAGGGCAAGAATGCTCTGGATTTTCAGCTTTCTTCCTACATCGGCTACCTGATAGGCAGAGACGAACACTGCAAATGCTTTATTGTCAGCAATGACAAGGGATATCATAATGTACGGGATTTCTGGCTGAAACGGGATGCCAAAATCCGGATGATTCCCTGCATCAAGAGTCAGACGAACAATGCTATTATCAAGAAAAACGAACTTCTCGAAGCCCTCAGAGAACTGCCTTTATCGACAGAAGAAAAAAACGAAGCGGTCGAAATTGTCCGGAAACATATTAAAGTGGGTGCGCCTCAGCTTTCCCAGCTCAAGATTAATATCAACAATGAATTGATTCACGCATTTGGCACTGAAAAAACCAAGCTGATTTATTATGTTGTCAAGCCGTTAATCAAGTAAGAAGCCATTCGCAGGAAATTCTATGCAGGATATTCCGGCAGAACAGAAATGTCCGGAAATCACAGACATATTTTTTCCTTTTCATCAGAAGCGGGGAAAATCGTTTCCCTGCTTCCTGATGAAAGCATGAGTTCTCCAAAAACTGATAACAGAATCTGCTGTCAGTTTTTGAAGAATTCCCAAAAAATTATAAGGAGGATTTTTATATGAAACGATATTTTCTGGTAGATTTTGAACATTTACAGCATCCGAATATCTGTTTGAACGGGATTGAAAACCTGACAGAAAATGATACTGTTTATATTCTGTTTTCCGGAGAGGAAGCCGGTGTCAGCTTTTCCATGATGGAAAAAATCAACGCATCCAAAGCGCAGATTTTCCGGAAATCCGTCAGCAAAGACGTGAATGAAGATGCCATGCAGTATGCTGTCGGCTTCTATATGGGCTATATCCGTGGAAAAGAAGAAGATAACAGCTATGCACTTGCAGTTATTTCAGATGAAAAATTCGGTTTTCTGCCGAAGCTGGAAGACGTAAATCTGTATGCCTGCCAGACCATTTCAAAGGCAGTTTCTGTTATGCCTCAGCATGAAGGAACGGAACAGAAAGTCAATTCTGAATGGGAAAAGAAATTTTCCGAAATTATGGAAGGTCTGGACATTGGCAAGGGCATTGAAACCGAAGTTCACAAGACGCTTAAAAAAGCAAGAGAAACTGCGGATACGATTGCCAGAGCCGCTTATACGCAGTCAAAAGTCAATGATTTATTCAAGGGACTGCCTCAGGATTTGGCAGATTCTGTCTATACTGCCCTAAAGCCTCTGCTTGACCCTGACAATGATTCTAAAGATAACAAAGATAACAAATAATAATATATTATAAAGGAGTTTCATTATGACTTACAAAGAAAGCTTTATTCAGTTCATGGTAGAATGCGGTGTGCTCACCTTCGGAGAATTCACCCTCAAAAGCGGCAGAATTGCCCCCTATTTCATCAACTGCGGAAACTACAAAACAGGCGGACAGCTTGCAAAACTCGGTGAATACTATGCAGAATGCATTCATGACAATAATATTCCTGTAGAAACTCTGTTCGGCCCTGCCTATAAGGGAATTCCGCTGGCAGTTTCTACTGTAACAGCATTATATAACAAATTCGGCATTGATATTTCTTATTGCTTCGACAGAAAAGAAGTCAAAGACCACGGCGAAGGCGGTATGTTTGTCGGCAAAGTCCTGAAAGACAATGAAAAAGTTATCATTATTGATGATGTTATGACTTCCGGCAAAGCTCTCAGAGAATCTCTGCCGAAACTTAAATCCGCTGCCGATGTCGATGTCACCGGCATGGTCATCACTGTTGACCGCATGGAAAAAGGAACAGGCGAACTCTCTGCTGTACAGGAAGTGAAGCAGGAATTCGGCATTACTGTTTATCCGATTGTCACAATGCAGGATATTATTGATGCAATCAAGAACGGCATCGTTGACGGCAAGGAATATCTTGACAAAATGCTTGCCTATCGTGAACAGTACGGTGTAAAATAAACAGAAATATTTCTGATTTTAAATTTTATTTGCAAAGGCCATCCGCAGTGTCAAATACACTGCGGATTTTTCTTTCCGGCAAGTGCAGGAAATTACTATAATTATCAAGAAATTGCTATACTTTTGATAAAAATCATGCTATAATCAGAAAAAAACATACCGAAAGAGGGATTATTATGCTGAATCTGAAACAAAAAGGTTTCTACAAAGGTGTCAATCTCGGCGGATGGTTTTCGCAGTGCGATTACAGTGCCGAACGGATGAATCAGTTCATTACAGAACAGGATTTTCAAAAAATTGCCTCATGGGGAGCTGACCATGTCAGAATTCCGGTAGACTATAACGTTCTGGAACTGGAAGACGGCTTCTCCAGAATTGATGAGGCTATCCGTATGGGTCAGAAATACGGCCTGAACACCGTACTCGACCTGCACAAGACTGCCGGTTTTTCATTCGATACTTACGGAGAAAACGAACACGGTTTCTTTGATGATGCCAGTTATCAGGAACAGTTCTATCAGCTCTGGGAACGCTTTGCAGAACGCTATGCCAGCCAGCCGGTGGCTTTTGAACTCCTGAACGAAGTCACTGATAAAGAATTTCTTCCGGCATGGAACAGAATTGCAACCATCTGCATTCAGAGAATCCGGAAGCTTGCGCCCGAAAATCTGATACTTGTCGGCAGTTACGAAAACAACAGTGCCAAAACTGTGCAGTATCTTGACATCCCTGATGATGAAAATCTTGTCTATAACATGCACTGCTATGAACCTTTGAAATTCACCCATCAGGGTGCATACTGGACAGAAGCCATCAATCCGGAACAGAGATTTCCGTTTGCGGAAAGTAATATCACACCGGAATATTTCGAGAATCTGTTTGCTTCTGCCATCAACAAGGCAGAAAAGCATCATACTGTCCTGTACTGCGGTGAATATGGTGTAATTGACAGAGTTTCCCCCGAAGATACTCTTGCATGGTTCAAAACGATTCATGATGTATTTGAAAAGCATCACATTGCACGCTGTGCGTGGAATTATAAGCAAATGGATTTTGGCCTGTCGGATGACAGACTGCATTCTGTACGAAAAGAAATTCTGAAAAATCTGTAAAAACCGAAACAATCCCCTTGTCTTTTTCCCGTCATTGTGTTATAATAAAAAGATAAGGGGGTGACTGTTTCATGAATCAGGAAACGGAGAAAAAAGTGGCTGAATTACTATTTCAACAGAGAGAAGACGGCTTTGAACGTGCTTCTTTTGACAGGGAAATTGCTTTTTATGAAAGCATCGGAACGGGCAATATGGAGATGATGCGCTTCTTTGCCGCACCGCTTTTCTGCGAGGGATGCGGTGTACTCAGCAAGGATTCTCTGCGCAATCTGAAATATCATCTTGTTGTCACGGCTGCGCTGATTGCAAGATTCTGTATCCGATACGGCATGACACCGGAAACGGCCTATCATCTAAGCGATTTATATATCATGAAAGCCGATGAATGTCATACTGAAACCGAAGTCCGTGCTGTTCACAAAGAAATGCTGGAAGGCTATACCAGAAAAATGCAGAGAGTCCGCAACAGCAAAGTATATTCCAAACAAATCGTCAAAACCATTGAATACATCAGTGAACATCTGCACAGCCGGATTCTGCTCAGTGATGCCGCCGAACATCTGGAAATCAGTGAAGCCTATCTTTCCAGATTATTCAAAGAAGAAACCGGCATGGCATTCAGTGATTATGTCAGTCAGCAGAAAATTGAAGCTGCTGCCAGTCTGCTTCGGTATTCAGATTATTCTGATTCTGAAATCAGCAGTCTGTTTTGTTTCAGTTCGCAGAGTTATTTTATCAAAGTCTTCCGGAAGCACATGGGCATGACACCAAAAGCCTATAAAAAGCAATATCGTATGCCGGAACTGGAACAGCTTTCAGTGCTTTCCCCCGAAACCGCCGTTTAAAACGGCGGTTTTTCTTTTGCAGAAATATATCAAAATTTTACTATTTTTATCAAAAAAGTGGTATTATTTCAGCAATGATTCTGATATAATAAAATTGCAATCCAAGCTGATATGCGCTTTCAGCTTAAAGAACGATACTATCAAATTAATTTAAATTTCGAGAGGGGAAATTTTTATGAACAAAAAATCATTAAAAAAACGTGCCGCAGTCTTTGCAGTATGCGCTGCTATAATGACTTCTGCCATGCCGATGACACAGATTGCTGTTTCGGCAGCCGGCGCACTCATCAGCAATGGTACTTTTGAGAGTGGTATTTCCGGCTGGGGCATGTACAAAGAAAGCGGTGGTTCTGCGGTACTGTCTTCCGAAAACGGAAAACTTGCTTTCAAAGTCAGCAGTACAGGTCAGAAAACCTATTCTGCTCAGATGTATTATGACATCATTCCGCTGTATCAGAACGGCGTTTATAAACTGACCTACGATATTTCCTGCACAACCAACCGATTTGTAGAAGGCATGATTCAGCAGAACGGCGGTACTTATCAGGCTTATGTCTGGGATGGTCTGGATATTGGCCCTACTCCTCAGAAAGTGGAACATGTTTTCACAATGGAAGCTGAAACTGACATTATGGCAAAGCTCGTCTTCAACTGCGGTTTGCAGGAAAAGGACGGCGGTGCGCTTCCGGAACATACTATCTATCTGGACAACGTTTCTCTGGAACTGATTGATGACAGCAAGGTTAACCGTGATGCAGTAAAAGGGTATCAGCCTTCTATCATGACCAATCAGGTCGGTTACAGAAGCGACAGCAAGAAAACCGCAGTATTCCGTGATGTAACTAATCAGACAGAATTCTCTGTTGTCAACGCTTCTACCAAGAAAGTTGTCTATACCGGAAAACTTTCCAGTTCCATAAACAACAGTTCTGCAAACGAAACTGACTGGACTGGTGATTTCTCCAAAGTCACAGCACCCGGTACTTATTATATTCAGTGCGCAAATCTGGATGATTCCTATCAGTTCACTATTGAACAGAATCCTTATACCAATCTGCTGACAGACTCTGTTAAGATGCTCTATCTCCAGAGATGCGGAACTACTGTTACCGCTGCCGATTTCGGACACGGTGCTTGCCATAACACACAGGCTACTGTTTACGGTACAAATGATAAAATTGATGTTTCCGGTGGCTGGCACGATGCCGGCGACTATGGCCGTTATGTTGTCCCCGGTGCAAAAGCAGTTGCTGACCTGCTCTATGCTTATCAAGCAAATCCTTCTCTTTATGCGGATAATACCGGTATTCCGGAAAGCGGAAACGGCAGAGCTGACATCCTCGATGAAGCAAAATTTGAGCTTGACTGGATGTTCAAAATGCAGGATGCAAACAGCGGCGGCGTTTATCACAAAGTCACCTGCGAAAACTTCCCCGGCTATGTTGCTCCGGAAAAAGAAACCGACCCGCTGATTGTAACACCTATCACAACAACTTCTACTGCTGATTTCGCCGGTGCAATGGCTCTCGCTGCAGAAGTATACAAGGCTTCTGATTCCGCTTATGCTGAAAAGTGTCTCAATGCTGCTAAAAAGGCATGGACTTTCCTTGAACAGAATCCGAATCTTATTTTCCAGAATCCGCAGGACATCACCACTGGTGAATACGGCGACAAGTCCGACAGAGATGAACGCTATTGGGCAGCAGCACAGCTCTACCGTGCAACCGGCGACAGCAAATATCTCTCTGCACTGGAAAGCATGTCCGTACAGACCGGCATGGACTGGGCACTTGTCGGCGACTATGGCAATATCGCCCTGCTGACAATGAACAAAGCTGATAAGAATTCCACTGCTTACAAGAATGCGAAAAATGCTGTTCTGAAGCAGGCCGATAAATTCGTGCAGAATTCTCAGTCTTCTCCTTATGGTGTAGCTCTGACTAAGTTTGACTGGGGCAGTAATATGACAGTTGCAAACTCTGGTGTGATTCTTGGTCTGGCATATCAGCTCACCGGCGAACAGAAATATCAGGATGCCGCAGAAGCACAGCTGAACTATCTGCTCGGTGTAAATCCGCTGGCTACCAGCTTCTTCACCGGCTACGGCACTGTATCTCCTGAAAATCCGCATCACAGACCTTCTATGGCTGCCGGCAAGGCAATGAAAGGTATGCTGGTCGGCGGTGTCAACTCCAATCTGGAAGACAGCGCAGCCAAGGCTTACTGTGCTGATTCCGCACCGGCTAAGTGCTATGTTGACAATTCCGAAAGCTATTCCACAAACGAAATCACTATCTACTGGAATTCTCCTCTGACTTACCTGCTGACTGTTACAGATGCTGAGGCTTCTACAGAAACAGACCCCACTGTTCCGACAGAATCTGTTACTGAACCGACTGAAAACCAGACTGTTTCTGATGTGAAATATGGTGATGTCAATCTGGACGGCTCAGTTGACATTCTGGATGTCATCACGCTGAACCGTGCTATTCTCGGCAAAGAAACCCTCACTCCCCAGCAGAATAAAAACGCTGACGTTGATAACAGCGGTACTCCGGATTCCAAAGATGCCCTGAATATCATGAAATATATCGTCAAGCTGGTGACTTCCTTCCCCATTGGCGGAACATCTGTACAGCCTGCTACTGAAGCAACTGAACCTACTACAGAAGCACAGCAGGCAACTGTTATCAAAGATTACGGTACAGCTATGAATGCCTCTGCATCTACTGTAGCCGATTTCAGAAAAGGTGAAACTCCTGTCTTCTTTGCATCTGACGGCTGGACAAACGGTTCCTGCTTCGACTGCTGGTGGTATAAAGAAAATACTGATGTCAAGGACGGCTACCTGAGCCTGACCATCGACAAAGACCGTGAAAATAAAGGCATGTATTCCGGTGCAGAATACAGAACCAATGATTTCTACAGCTACGGTTATTATGAAACTTCCATGCAGGCTATCAAGAATGACGGTGTTGTTTCCTCCTTCTTCACCTATACAGGCCCGTCCGATAACAATCCGTGGGATGAAATCGACATTGAAGTCCTCGGTAAAGATACGACTAAAGTACAGTTCAATTACTATACAAACGGTGTCGGCAATCATGAATATATGTATGATTTGGGCTTTGATGCTTCCGAAGGTTTCCATACTTACGGCTTTGACTGGCAGCCTGACCATATTGCATGGTTCGTGGATGGTAAGGAAGTCTACAGAGCAACCAGCAATATTCCTTCCACTCCCGGAAAAATCATGATGAACACTTGGCCGGGTACTGGCGTAGATGCTTGGCTGAATCCTTTCAACGGCAATACGCCTTTGACAGCTCGCTATCAGTGGGTAACCTTTGATAAAAGTGATGTACAAGCCCCGACTGAAACCCAGCCTGCTACAGAAACACAGCAGACAACTGCTATCAAAGATTATGGTACAGCTATGAATGCCTCTGCATCTACTGTAGCCGATTTCAGAAAAGGTGAAACTCCTGTCTTCTTTGCATCTGACG
>JAFRMZ010000224.1 GCA_017430465.1 Oscillospiraceae bacterium | reverse complement strand
TTCAGGGAATCAGAAGAATCAGGAACGTTGTTCTGATTGGTATCTGCATTTTTTAGACCTTGGTCTGTAAAGGTATCTTTTCCAAGGATGACTTTATTAAGTGTGATAACATCCAGAATATCTACTTCGCCGGAACAATCAGCATCGCCCCAGATAATTTCGGAATCTGGAGCAGAAGTATCTTGTGGTTCGGATTCTGTTTCGGTGGGGACAGAGGCTTCCAGACCGTCTACAATGGAATAGAAAGATTCTTTTGCAGTGTAGTCTTCATTGAACAGAAGCGGATATTTGGTAGCTCTCCAGCTCATATCATCCGTTGTGCCCCAGAACACAACAGCAGAAATTTCATCTTTATGTTCTACAATAGCGTCCATAATGTCGGAATAATACTGCGCCTGTTCCGCAAAATGGTCAGTATCGTTGACAGTAGCATCAAGTTCAGTTACCTGAATGTCAAGTCCGGTAGCACAGAACTTGTCAAGTGCCTTTTTGTAAACGTTTACAGACGGGAACGCATCAGAGCCGGCACGTGCATCAAGATGGGACTGCAAGCCAATACCGTCAATATAATGGCCATCTGCATTGATTTCTTCTACCATCTGGATGATAGCATCTGTTTTCTGAGGCATGTATTCGTTAAAGTCATTGTAATAAAGCTTGCATCCTTCGGGAGCGTATTTCTTTGCAAACTCGAAAGCAGGCTTAATGAAGGAGTTGTCACCGAAAATTTGTACCCACGGAGACTTTGCAGAACCTTCTTCCTGAGAGCCGGGGTCACGGGCAACACCGCCGTCAAGCCAGCATTCGTTAACAACATCCCAAGCATAGAAATCTACATCGGGATATTCTTCTTTTACTGCATCAAAGACATTCTTGATGTAATTTTCCATACGGGCAAGCATTTTTTCTTTGGAAACCCAGTCACCATTTTCGTCATAGTTTTCCTTGAAAAACCATGTGGGAGTCTGCTGATGCCATACCAGCACATGACCTCTGACGGGGATGTTATTGTCTCTTGCAAAGTTCAGGATGGAACGTGCACTTGCAAGGTTGACCTGCGGATTTTCATCATCACCGGATTCAGCAAGCGCAAGGCAGGCATTCTTGTCTAAGATAGCATCGGGCTTGAGTTCATTTCCGGCAGTAATGCTGTTGAAATGCTTCAGAATCAGTTCTTTTGTAGATGCCGGTGCAAGTTCTTTTGTTGTTACGGCTGTACCAATTTTGAAATAATCAGCATAAGCATCTTTCAGGGAGACAATATCTGTCTGCGGATGATAGACCGGAGCTGTTTTAAGAGTAAAATCATCAATATAGATATTATCAGAACCGCCCTCAAAATAAACATAGACATCAGTCATGTCATCAGTATAGCTGACTTTCAGGTCAGTCACTTCCTGCCAGCCGTTGCCGTTGAGGCTTGCCAGATTTTCATAATGCTGTTCACCGCCTTGGTCGGTATACTGGAAGCTGACAGTGACACTGGTATACCACTGTCCCATCACCTGTGCACTGACAAGATAGGCTGTACCGGGTTCGCATTTGTCATCAAGACGGAAAGCAGGGCCGTTCCATGATTTGGAACGTTCACCGGCACAAAGGGATTTTGTTCCGCTGACAGCATTGTCTTCACTTGCGGTGATGACAGTTGTATCTGTAGAACCTCTGTTTGTCCATGCAGAAACATCACCGTCTTCAAAATCAGAAGAATAGATAACAGTAGTATCAGCATCTTCTGCATTGACCGCCATATACGGGATAGCTGATGTCACACAGCTAAGTGCCAGCAGTCCGGAGAGCACTCTTTTTTTCATATTTTTTTTCATACATTTCCTCCTGTGAAAAAATCAAAAAACTATTTGCACTTTTATTTTAACACATTTACATATAATTTGTCAATAGTTTATTTAAAAAATACAGAAAGTATATATATATAAAATCAAAACGTTCCGGCAGGACATGACATACAGGCAGGCAATACTTTTTTTATTATTTGTCCGTGTATCAAAAACAAATGTATCTGTACAATCTACAGAATAATTTTAACAAAAATCTGCATCTGACTTTATTTTTTTAAAAATCTTAATAAATAAAAACTTTTTTCTTTACAAAATTCAAAAACTATGCTATAATATTCTGGTAAACTTAATTAAAGAAAGCGGAGGTTTTCCCAATGAGCAAAATCAGAATCGCAATTGCCGGTTATGGCAATCTCGGAAAAGGTGTAGAATTAGCCATCAGACAGAATCCGGATACTGAACTTGTAGGTGTTTTTACAAGACGTGCTCCCGAATCTGTAAAACTTCTGACAGAAGGCGTTCCCGTATATCGGCTGGATGAGGCTAAAAATTATCAGGATAAAGTAGATGTGCTGATTATCTGTGGCGGAAGTGCGACAGACCTGCCTGTACAGACACCGGAACTGGCTAAGTATTTCAACGTAATTGACAGTTTCGACACACATGCCAGAATTCCGGAACATTTCGCCAATGTGGACAAAACAGCCAAGGAAAATAATCATCTTGCCATGATTTCTCTCGGCTGGGACCCCGGTCTGTTCTCTCTGAACAGAGTGTATGCAGAATCTATTCTGTCTAACGGAAAGACTTATACATTCTGGGGCAAGGGCGTGAGTCAGGGTCATTCTGATGCTATCAGACGTGTAGAAGGTGTCAAGAAAGGCATCCAGTATACCTGCCCGATTGAAAGTGCTATCGAAGCAGTCAGAAACGGTTCTCAGCCTGAACTGACAACCCGTGAAAAGCACGAGCGTGTCTGCTATGTTGTCGCTGAAGACGGCGCAGACAAGGCAAAAATTGAGGCTGAAATCAAAAATATGAAAAACTATTTTGATGAATATAATACCACTGTAAACTTTATCAGCGAAGAAGAATTCAATCAGAATCATAACACACTGCCTCACGGCGGATTTGTTATCCGTTCCGGCAAGACCGGCGACGGCGAACAGACGACACAGACGATTGAATATTCTCTGAAACTGGGTTCTAATCCGGAATTCACAGCTTCTGTTCTGGTAGCGTATGCAAGAGCACTCAGCAGACTCAAGGCAGAAGGCGCAGTCGGATGCAAAACCGCATTTGACATCGCTCCGGGCTATCTGTCCCCCCTGTCTCCGGAAGAACTCCGTGCAAAGATGCTTTAATTTTCTTAACAAATCAGATAAGAAAAATCCGGCAGAAATGCCGGATTTTTTATATTATTCCGTCAGAGAGGCAAGCAGTCCGACAATGTATTTCATGATGATGAGAGCTTCTTCAGAATCAGGTTTGCCGTTGCCGTTGAAATCAATCGCTTTGAGCTGTTCTTCGGTGAGCGTATCTTTTCCGAGGATGGTTTGATTGATTGTAATGACATCCAGAATATCAACAGCCCCGTCACCGGTGGCATCTCCGGCAAGCAGAGGCTTGCTGTAGCTCTGACTGGTATCGGGCAAAGCAAATGTATAAAATGCTTCATACGGTTCATGCATATAGAAGGAAATTTCCTGACCATCAACTTCTGTCGTATATAGGCCTTTGGATTCATCAAATTCATGCAGTTCAGAGTCAGAATACAGAAACAGTCCGTAAGTCACATCGACATGATACCAGTTTCCTTCTAAATGAATCACATTCCATGCATGATTCAAAGAAATTTCCGTCATCACATCAATGCCCGATGCGTTGCATAACAGCTCATATAATTTGGAATATCCGGCGCAGACAGTCTGATGATTCAGCAGTGCGGATGCTATCGACTGGTCGATATTGTCTTCCCCGTAGCCGAATGTAATATCCTGCCGGAGCTGTTTCATAAGATATTCCGCTTTTTCATAATCGGAATCATAAGCCGACATCTGATTCAGATATTCCTGTTCGAGAGAAATCAACTGTTGTTTGGTTTCCTGACGGGTTTCGCCGTTTTGATACTGCGAATAGAGTTTCATTGTATAAGTTATCGTCCGCCCCGAAGAACCGATTTCATAATTCGGTGAAATCCAGAAGAATTCCGGATGGTCAAATACAAATATGCTCGAAAGGGAAATGATTTCAGAAGCATCCAGCTTTCTGGTTGTGACTGCCGGAATTTTCTCATAATCCGCTGAGGAGGCATCCACCTGCCGGCAGGAGTCCAGAAGCTGATTATACACATCTTTCTGGTCATCGGAAAGCGCATCATAAATATAAGAACAATTTGTATTCCATTCATATTCTTCTGCGCTGGCAGAAAGCACCATTGCAGACGGAACGGCAATTTCTGTCAGCGGTGCAGACAGGCATATCAGCCCTGTCAGTAAAGCAAGCATTTTTTTCATAAACATCACACTCCAGTGTTTTATTTTTTTAATCATAGCACAAATTTCGGAAAAATGCAAGCATAAAAATCTGTTTCCGTACTTAATAGACAGAATCCCGAAAGGAGGCATCCCGTTATGAAAGATTCTGAAATAGTCTCGCTGTATCTTTCACGTTCTGAATCTGCCCTTACCGAAAGCCGGAAACATTACGGCAGACTGATTCAGCACATTATCCGGAATATTATCAAAAATCCAGAAGATGCCGAAGAATGCGAAAATGATACTTATTTGTCTGCATGGCGGTCGATTCCGCCGAATCAGCCCCAAAGCCTGAAAGCTTATTTCGCTGTTATCGCCAGAAATACTGCCTGCCGGAAATGGGAATATCTCACTGCTGAAAAACGCAGTCCCGAAATACAGATTTCTCTTGATGAACTCGGCGACAGCATCGCAGATGATTCCGGTCAGGAGTTCTCGGATGATGCGCTGAAAGAAGTTATCAATCAGTTTCTGGAAACGCTCAAGAAAGACCAGAGAAAAGTATTTTTACTCAAATACTGGCAGTATTGCTCGGTGCAGGAAATCAGTCAGAAAACAGGATTCAGCAAATCTAAAATAGAAAGTATGCTGTTCCGGACAAGAAACAAACTGAAAAAATATCTTACTGAAAGGGGTTTTACATCATGAAAAAAGAAGATATTCAAAGAATGATGTCTCAGGTGGATGAAAAATATATTGCTGAACTGACCAAAGCAGAATTCCCTTCTGATGTGGAATATGCCGATGAAGTTTCCGGCGAAGTCGAAGTCGTTAAGCATATTTCCCACTGGAGAAACTGGGCTGCTGCCGCTGCTGCGCTGATTGTCTGCGTGGGGCTGGGTGCGGTTCTGATGCGTCCGGCGATACAGCATTCACAGTTTCAGGTCGGCGATTCCGCCGGATGCTATGATTTTATCGATAGTTTAACAGAGGAAGAACTTGACAAATATTTCCTGAATCAGATTGAAAATCTTCCGGATTTTCCCCTAACAAAAATTTCAGATCCTTTGCCGAAAGAAATTACAAATCCTGTTATCGGAAAAAATATGTTTGATAATATGAATATCCTATTCTCCGAAATGCATGACTATGCTGAATTTCACGCTGTCAGTCAGGGAAATTATGCCGTCATTGCCCGTGTGTGGGATAATCCGCCGGAACTGGATTTCAGTCAGGCGCAGGCTTATCATATTGATGGGTATGATGTCGATTTCTATGGTGCTTATTTTCAGGCGGTCAGCGAACCTATGCCCTATAGTCAGAGTTTTTTCAGCTATCACGGCAGAATGTATCATCTTTATACAGATACACTCAGCAAGAAAGAGACTATCAGGCTTGTCTATGAAATCTTAGATTCTGAATTTTCTGCAAAACAGCTTTATCTTGAATATGGTATGTCGGACGAAGATTTTGCTCCGTATTTCATCAATACAGAAGATAACGAAGATGATACTCTCGGAAATCTCAACGGCAGTGAGGCATTTTCAGAACGCTACGGAAAGTTTACGACAAGAGTCGAAAATGTCGCTCCGGCAGTCGCAAAGAATCACTTCGATTTGATTGATATTGCTTTCAATGACATCAGCTATTCCGACAGAAAAGCCGAACTCCAGATGAACGGCGGAAATGACAGTGCTGTCGTCCGTGTTTATGATAATCCCGAACTTCCCGAAGAACTCAGTCAGATGACGCTTTATCATCTTGATGATTATGATATTGATTTCTATGGCATCTACAGAAGTGAAGATACTGAAATGAGCCACTGTATTTTTGCATATCATGATAAATTATACGAAATCTATACGGATAATTTTTCACGCAAGGAAACTGTCAAGCTTGCTTATGAAATTCTTGAATCTGATTTTTCTGCGGAAAGCCTGTATCAGCAATACTGCGGAGATTTTGTTTCAATGGAAGATTCCCGCATTACTACGCTGGAAGAAGCAAATCAGATTGAATTCTGCAAAGGCATGATTCCACAGCTTGATGTACTCACCGGCGAAAATGAACAAATCAACAGCAGAAATCTCGGCATGGACGGCGAATATATTTACGATAACCTCTATGATGACAGTGATTTGCAACTTAATAAAGACAACATCATCTATGCTCAGGAATTAAATGTCGAACAGCTTTCTTACAGCTACAGCAATCCGGAATGTAATCTGAATGTTTTATATACTTCCTTCCTGCCGGAGGATGCAAATCTTGCTGAACATTACAGCCCGAAAATCACTTTACAATATCCGTTCAGCACTCCGGTAGACGGTCAGGACGAAAATTCCAGATTACGGCACTGGGATTTCTGGCTTGATTTAGGCTCATGTTATGTGAATCTTAACGGACTCTGCTCCATGAATCAGGAAGATGCATTTATCAATGGCTTGAATCATATTCTTATAGGTCAGGAACAGGAAGAAAACGACAAATCGCAGAATCTTGATGCTATAAATACTTTGGATGACCTTTGCAAGAATCTCATTCCTCAAATGGTAACAGTGGGAGATATGAAATTCGACAGGGCGGAAAAAGGTACATCTCCGACAGAAAATTCATTAACGCTCTATTATGAGAGTGAAGACGGTCAGAAGGGCTTTACTGTAAATTATTCAGACCTGAATCTTGATTTGATAGATATTGCTGTTCCGGCTCTGACAGCCGGCCGGCTTACAGAAGAAGGTCTTGCAAATGCCGGAATCTTTACAGAATATCAGGGATTATTTATTGACTGTCAGAAATGCCTGATTGATATTTCTTTCACCAATTGCACAAAAGAAGAAATGATGCCCTATCTGACGGAACTCAAGAATCTGATTGAGAAATATGATTCTGAAAATACAGATTTACAGCAGTTTAATCAGAATGAATTATGGGGCGGACTTGTTCCGGAAATCCAGAATATCGGCAGTCTGGAATTTCAGAGAATTTCACTGGTTTCTCCTGATGATGCTGATGCTCTGGATTATCAGGTACTATATCAGGAAAAGAACAATCCAAAACATAGAATAGCTGTCACTTATTCTTACGGAGATAATGTTCAGAACATGGTCGGCGCAAAACTCGGCACACTGGACGAAGTTCCCGTCTATGGCGGTGACGGTTCGGCAAGAATTTTTGAATTCCATGCCGGAAAATTCTTCATAGAAATTGAAACAGTGAACTGCACACAGGAAGAAATTGACCTCTATCTGAATGAAACGGAAACTCTTTTAGATAAAAATTATCATGCATCCGGTGCAATTCTGGAATATCTGAATCAGCAGGAATTTTGCAGAAACCAGATTCCGGAAATTTCAGGCATGAATGACATGATTTTTACTTGTGCTGTCACGAACCTGACACTTGATGAAAATGCTCCGGAAATTGAAATCACCTATGCAAGTGAGGAAAATCCGGAACGGAAATTAATCTGCAAGTTTACAAAAACTCCTCAAACCGAGGCAACGCCCCTCACGATAGAAGAAATTGACGGCAATCTGCAAATCGAATCCGGTCAGTATGAACATTTTGAACTTCTGATTGACTATTACGGCTGGTATGCGTGGATAGTAGGGGAAAACTGCTATAAAGAAGACCTCGACTTATATACCATGACACTCGCTGAAACTTACAAAGCGAATCACTGAAATTAGAAAAGACTGTCCTTCGGGGCAGTCTTTTTGCTTGTGGAAAGTGTTGAAATTCTCTTGACAAGCTGTCAAAAATATGTTATATTAAAAACAGGAATGTATATTTATGAGGGGAGGAATCCGAAAGTGAAAAAATCAGTACTTGTCATGCTGTTATGCGGTATACTGTTTCTGAACGGCTGTTCATCAGTCATGGAATTTTCATCGGAAACCGTTCCGCTTGCAACTACCGGCTATACGGATTATACGGAAATTACCTCGCCGGAAGCCGTTCCCGAAACTGTCAGGCCGACTTTTCCTCATAAAGAAACAGAAACTGTTATCGAAACCATTCCGGAAGAACCTTCCCTTTCAGATGAACTCTATCAGAAAATCAGTCAGTTTGAATCCGTGATTCCGTTTGACAGAAAGCTGGATTCCGAAGAAATCGTTCTTGCTATGGGAGAACTGGAACGGAAACATCCGGAGATTTTCTGGATTAATGGGTATTCTATGAAATCGAATGATGTTTCTTCAGAAGTGACACTGAAAGTTATGAATCAGTATTCGCCTGATGAACTCCGCCGGATGAGCGAACAAGTCGATTTCGCTGTCGAGCAGATTCTAAATACTGTGAATCCCGAAGATTCTGATTATGAAAAAGCCCTTCAGATACATGATTATCTTGTTACGCATACAGAATATGACCAGTCTGCCGTAAACAGCGGAAAAGGCTTGTGGAGTACGGCATTCGGATGCCTGATAAACGGTTCAGCAGTCTGTCAGGGATATTCGCAGGCGTTTCAGATACTCATGAACCGTCTGGGGATTGAATGCGGAATCTGCTCCGGCGATGCCAAAAGCGAACCTCATGCATGGAATTATATCAAGCTGAACGGTCAGTATTACTGGGTAGATGTGACATGGGACGACCCTGTTTCAGAAAATCATAATTTTGACTGGATTCATCACGGTTATTTTTTGATTGATGACAGAATGCTCGCCCGAAGCCGGACTTTTGAAAGCAACGGGCAGTTTGTTCCGTTGTGTGGTACGCTGGATGAAAATTATTTTGTCCGGAACGGAAATTATCTTCAGGAATATTATTTTTCCGAAATCGACAGCCGTCTGACCGCTTCTGTCGGAGCAGGCAGAATCGAAGTCATGTTCGCAACAGAAGAAGCTTATCAGATGGCAATTCAGGATTTATTCGGAAGCGAATCTGTCTGGAATGCCCAGATTTTTCAGAAAACAGGGGGAAATATTACATATCAGCAGGATGATGATATGTATGTCCTCCGGCTGATTTTTACGGTCAATCCATAAAAAATAACGGGAGAATGCTATGCTTTCAAAAAAAGAACTGGAAATTCAGGTACTCTGCGAGGAGTTTTATAAAGTTCTCGGAAAATTTGACAATGTGATTTCATTCGAGAAAAAAATAGATGCGGATAATATCAAATCTGCTGTGGAAATGCTGGAGCAGAATTATCCGGAAGTATTCTGGCTGAACGGATATTCCTATAGTTATTATGAAAATACTACAAAAGTGGTATTCAATACGATTCATAATTATAAGCCGGAAACGCTCAAAAAGATGAATACAGAACTGTATCATAAGACAAAGGCGATTGTAAAAATCGCAAACAAGCCGACAGATTATGAAAAAATGCTTGCAGTGCATGACTATCTGGTTTCCCATACAGTTTATACTTTGCCGAAATCGGAAAAAGGAAGGTCACTTCCGCATACAGCATACGGTTGTATTGTGGAGGGAAAAGCAGTCTGCGCCGGATATTCCAAAGCATTTAAACTGCTGATGAAAGCCTTTAAAATAGAATGCGGAATCTGTTCCGGCATCGCCAGAAAAGAACGCCATGCATGGAATTATGTCAGGCTCGGAGCAAATTATTATTGGATTGATGTCACATGGGATGACCCTGTCAGTCAGGGAAAAGTTTCTGAATTTGAAAAATGGATTCAGCACGATTATTTTCTGCTGAATGATGATATGATATTCCGGACAAGAAAGCTGAATAAAGAGGCTTCTGCACCGTCATGCCGTTCTGTAAAGGAAAATTATTTTGTCAGGAATAAATTATTTTTCAAAGAGTATCAGTTTTCCGAAATTGACAAACTGCTGTCAGCACATAGCAAAGACGGCAGAATCGAAATGATGTTCGAGTCGAAACGGGATTTGCAGAACGCTGTCAAAGACTTGTTCGACAAGAAAAATTTCTGGAATGCCAGAATCTTTGAAGCCAAGAACGGCAGAAAAGGCGGTTCTGTTAATTATCAGATAAATGAGGATTTGTATATTCTCCGGATTATGTTTAAAATTAATGCATAAGCAATCAAAACTCCCGTGCTGAACTGTACGGGAGTTTTGTTGTCTGTAAATATTTCAGATTTTAGCTTAGATTTTTGCTTCCGGAAGGACTGTTTTCAAAAATTTTCCAGAATTTTATCAAGAATTCTGTGAGAAGCTTCTTCTTTGGAAAGTTTCGGAAGCGCAGTTTCTGCATCTTTTGTGATGAGAGTTAAAATATTAGTATCCGTTCCGAAGCCTGCGCCTTCTGTTGTAAGGCTGTTGGCACAAATCATATCACAGTGTTTGGAAATTAATTTTTTTCTGGAATTTTCAAGAACATTTTCCGTTTCCATAGAGAAACCACATAAGAACTGATGTTCGGGCTTGTGCTCGCCCAGATATTTCAGAATATCCTGCGTCCGCTTGAGCTGGATGCTCATATCAGAATCGGATTTCTTGACTTTGTTTTCCGCTGTCGTTACAGGAGTATAATCCGCAACGGCGGCGGATTTGATAATAATATCCTGCTGACTGGAAATTTTCGTCACGGCTTCAAACATATCCTGCGCAGATTTGACACGAATCACATTTACAAACATAGGCGGTTCAATTTCAGTATGTCCGGCAATCAGGGTAACATCCGCACCACGGAGCATGGCAGTTTTAGCAAGAGCAAAACCCATCTTTCCAGTGGAATGATTTGTAATGAAACGGACAGGGTCAATGGCTTCCTGCGTTGCGCCGGCAGTGATGAGAATTTTCTTTCCGGCTAAATCTTTTTCATAAGCGATTTCTTTTAGAATGTATTCTAATAATACAGATTCTTCAGGCATACGCCCATCGCCAATATCGCCGTTGGCAAGCATACCTTTATCGGGCTTGATGATTTCATAGCCAAAGCGTTCAAGTTTTGCAAGATTATCCTGTACTATCGGATTATGCAGCATATTGTGATTCATTGCCGGAGAAATGATTTTTTTGCAGGGACAGGCCATGACCGTAGTTGTCAGCATATCGTCTGCAATACCGTTTGCAATTTTGCCGATGACATTTGCTGAAGCCGGAGCTATCATAACAACATCTGCTTGTTTGGCAAGTGCCACATGTTCGACACTGTATTGAAAATTACGGTCGAATGTATCAATCAGGCATTTATGTTCGGTCAGTGTCTCAAACGTGACAGGATTGATGAACTGTGTTGCATTCTGTGTCATGAGCACATGTACATTGCAGTGCAGTTTTTTTAGCATTCTGGCAAGATTTGCGATTTTATAAGCGGCGATGCTTCCAGTCACGCCGAGCAGGACGGTTTTATGTTTCAGCATATAGGAAACCTTCTTTCTGAATGATTCTGATAATTTATTATAGCATATCTGAAAGATGCCTGTCAACCTGTAATTTTTTGCATGAAAATTCCGGTTTGAAAAGCTTGTGTCAAAATTTTACTATTTTTATCAAGAAAATAATATCTTTTTAGTTCTTTTCATAGTATACTGTAGTTGTAGAGAGAACTTCTCAAAGGGACACAATCTCCTATATACTTCTTTATGATAACATGTACTGAAAAGAACCATCCGGACAAGCCCCCCATTTAGCCGGATGGCTTTTTTCAGAACATGAAAATGAAATCAAAATTGTACATTCTGATAGTTTTGCATGATAATTTTGCTTTCTGTCAGGAAAAAATGTGCATTTATTCCACCTAATCTGCAAAAAATGAGTTGTTATAATTGAATAATTCATGTATAATTTATAAAGAAAACATTTACGGGTTATTATTTTTAACAAAATAGGAGGGTTATTATGAAATTCAAAAAATTTCTTGCAGGCGTAACAGCCTTGATGTGCTGTACCGGAACGCTGGCTTTTATGCCGGAATTGGTACAGCCTGCTTATGCAGAAACAGCCGTCAGCAACGACTTTGAAATCAGTTACGGAGGCTGGTACGGCAACGGCGATACCGTGAATCTGACCGCTGTCGAAAATGAAGGCTTTGCAGATTCCAGAGGTATGCTTGTTTCCGGCCGTGAATTTTCTTCACAGGGTGCAAGTTCTTCTAAAGGTTTCTATCTGTACGGCGGTGTAAAATATCACTATTCTGTAAAAGTATTCAGCCAGACAGATGAAACATTCCGCCTTTCCCTGCTCTGCGTAGATGACAAGACCGGCGAGGAAACCGTGAAAGAACTCGCTGTCAAGTCCGTAAAAGCCGGCGAATGGACAGAACTTTCTGCGGAGTATACTGCTCCGGAAGAAAGCTATGAATTCAAGATGAGCATCACAACAGACAGTACCAATGATTTCATGTTCGATGATTTCACAGTAACTTCTGAAGATGTTGATACACTGACCGCAAAGGCTGCTGCTTACGGTCGGAAAGACAAGTTCAAGGGTTATTTCAAAGTTGGTAATATCCTGAACGGCGGAACTGTCAGAAATTCTGCAATTACTGCAAATATTCTGAAAGACTGCAATTCCGTAGAATGCGAAAATGAAATGAAACCGGATGCTACTCTGAACAGAGCACAGTGCTCCGGCACAAATATCGGCGTATCACTGAATAATGCCGCTGCTATCATGGATTTCTGCTCTCAGAACGGCATTTCGATGAGAGGACATACTTTCGTATGGCACAGCCAGACTCCGGGCTGGTTCTTTAAGGAAAATTTCAGCGATTATGGCAACTGGGTCGATAAAAATACAATGAATGCCCGTATGGAAAGCTATATCAAGAACATGTTCAACGCAATCAAACAGCAGTATCCGAATCTGGATTTGTATGCTTATGATGTCTGCAATGAATGTGTTTCTGATAATTCTCAGCGTACAGCCAATAACGGCGGTGCAAGAGAACCCGGCGACAATAACGTAGAAGGCGGTAAATCTGCATGGGTTCAGGTTTACGGTGATAACAGCTTTGTCGAAAAGGCATTCACTTATGCGAGAAAATATGCTCCGCCGACCTGTGACCTCTATTATAATGACTATAACGAATACTGGGACCATAAGAGAGACTGCATTTATAACATGTGTAAATCTCTCTATCAGAAAGGCCTGCTAGACGGTGTCGGAATGCAGTCCCATGTTCCGGCCAATGCCACCGGATTCGCAGGAACAAAGGATTACATCGAAGCAATGTATAAATATCTGTCTATCGGATGTGATGTGCAGGTAACAGAACTTGACATCAGTCTTCTTGACGGTAACGGCAGGGTTGCATATAGTCTGCAAGACCAGGCAACCAAGTATAAGGCTATTTTCCAAGCGGCTATGGACTGGAATCAAAACCCGAAATCTGACGGCCGTGTGACAGCAGTCTGCATCTGGGGTCCTAATGATGCCAACTCTTGGCTGAAATCCGGTTCTGATGCACTGCTCTATGATAAAAACAATCAGCCGAAACTTGCTTATAACACACTCATGAGCATGGACGTGAAGGAAGGCTCTTTCATTGATGATGAACCTGTAAAGCCAAATGACTTCGGTTGGTACTTCGATGACGGATTTGAAGGCGATTTGTGCAGTTGGGAAGGCAGAGGCGCAGCCGATGTTCTCACCAGCGGAAGAACAGCATTTGTCGGCAAGGAATCTCTCTTAGTCGAAAACAGAACCGCTTCTTGGAACGGCGCATATAAAACGCTCAATCCGAGAGTGTTTGTCCCCGGAAATGAATATTGCTTCAGTGCGATTGTAAGCTATTTTGACGGCGATGCAACAGATACTTTCTATCTGAAATTACAGTATACTGACGGAAACGGCGATACACAGTATTCTACAGTAGCAGAGGGTACAGGCGTACAGGGAAAATGGGTTCAGCTCTGCAATACTAACTACAAGATTCCTGCGGATGCTTCCAATATGCAGCTCTATGTCGAAACTGCTAAAACAACAAATAATTTCTATATTGATGAAGTTATCGGCGCAGTTGCCGGCACAGGCATTAAAGGGCCTGACCCTGTTGAAATTCCGGTAGATACTTCCAAGAATCAGAAGGGTGATGCTGACGGCAACAAGACAATCAACATTTTCGACTTAATGGCTGCTAAGAAAGCTGCTGCTTCCGGCAAGTACAATAAGGCTGTTGATGTGGATGAAAACGGCGTTGTCGATGCAGAGGATATTAAGCAGATTCAGGACTATCTGCACGGCAGAATCAAGGCGTTCACTGTTGTGGAAAAGCCGACTGCTCATGTGGATACTGCCAAAATGGAACAGCTTTTTTCCTCAGTCAGTCCGGTAGCCAGCTACAAGAAAGACGGCGAAAACAATCCTCTGTATACTCAGCGTTTCGGTGCTGACCCCGGTGTTATGGAATATAACGGCCGTGTCTATGTCTACATGACAAACGATGTAATTGAATATGATTCCAACGGCAAAGTAAAAGAAAATGGTTATGGATTAGTAAATAAAATCAACTGCATTTCTTCTGATGATATGGTGAACTGGACTGACCACGGTGCAATTCCGGTAGCTGGTTCTAACGGTATCGCAAAGTTTGCGAATAATTCATGGGCACCGTGTGCAGCACATAAGACCATCAACGGAAAAGAAAAATTCTTTCTGTATTTCTGCAATGGCGGAAATGGTGTGTGTGTCCTGACAGCCGATTCCCCTACCGGCCCTTGGAAAGACGAACTCGGCGGACCTCTGGTAACAAGAGCTGTTCCCAACTGCGGAAATATTCCGTGGCTGTTCGACCCCGCAGTATTTGTCGATAAAGATGGTACAGGCTATCTGTCATTTGGCGGTAGTGTTCCGGAAGGTCAGAATGCAATGCCTTCCACTACAAGAATTGTAAAGCTGTCTGATGATATGCTCCATCTGGACGGTACACCGGTAACTATCAATGCACCGTATGTATTTGAAGATTCCGGCATCAACAGAATCGGCAACAAGTATTATTATACTTACTGCTCCAACTGGAATACAGGCGGAAATCAGTACGGACTTTCCACAGCAGGCATTGAATACATGGTTGCTGACAATCCTCTTGGACCGTACACCTATGGTGGGGAAGTGTTCAAGAATCAGGGAAATTTCTTCCCCGGCATGACTGGAAATAATCATCATTCTATCGTAGAATTTAACGGCAAACTGTATTTGTTCTATCATTCCCGTCCGGTAGAAAAGGCAATGGGCATTGACGGCAACTACAGAAGCCCGCAGGTTGACCAGATTACTATGAACGGCGACAAGATTAATCCTGTTACCGGTACGATGAAAGGCATTGCCCAGCTCAAGAAAGTGAGCCCTTATCAGACAAATCAGGCAGAAGCAATGTCCAGTCAGTCCAAAGATATTTCTGTCAATGGTCTGGGTGATACCACAGTTTCCGGCGGAAAAGGAAGCTGGCTGAAAGTTTCCGGCGTAGATTTCGCCAACGGTGCGAAAACTCTGACAGTAAAGGCATCTTCCAAGAGTGGCTCTGCCATTAAGATTTGTACCGGCCTGTCCGACAGTACTGTCGCTTATGCAGAAATCCCTGCCGGCAATATGACAGAAATCACCGTTCCCGTGATAAATGCTCCGAACGGCACAACAGATTTATATTTCCTGTTCAGCGGAGATACTACATTGGATGCTTGGTCATTCTCATAATGAACCTCCGGAATAATACACATAAAGCAATTCCCCTCAAGTGCAGGGGAATTGCTTTTGTCTGTAAATTCTGACTTGACATAATCTGGAATATCGGGTATAATTTTAATATGCTTGATAATGGGAAAGGAGTATCTTCATGCAACTTTTCGGGAAGAAGAAAACAACTGAAAAAAACAGTATTTTTAACCGGCTTACGATATTTCTGATTTCGGTCATGATAGTATTTACCATATTGTTTGTCGGCCTGTTCCGGAGTCTGTACGTCAGTGCGAAAAATAATATTATTCAGATTCAGATGAATCATGTGCAGAGTGCATCAGCAAAAATCAGCTTTTATCTGGATACGGCCATCAATGCGGTCACATTCAGCCGGCAGAATATTTATGTACAGCATCAGAACGGCGCATCGAAAGAACAGCTTCTGGAATCTATTATTATTATGACAGATACGTTTATGTCATATATTCAGGATAATATCGCCGGAATTTACGGCTATATCTACGGAGATTATCTGGATGGCCATGCATGGACACCGGACGAAAGCTACCATCCGCAGGAACGTCCGTGGTATACCAAAGCTGTCAAAAATCCGGGGGAGCTTGTCTATGTATCGCCCTATTTAGATGCCGAAAGCGGTCAGAAATGTATCACGCTTTCTCAGACGCTGGAAGATGACTCCGAAAGCGTTATCGCATTTGATTTGTCACTTGCGAGTCTTCAGGAAAAAGTCAATTCTGACATGCAGGAGGAAAATGTCGTGTTCGCAGGAATTCTGGACAGGGAACGGAATATTCTGATTGTCTCCGGCGAAACAGAAACACCTTCCGAAGAACAGCAGAAAAAAGAACGTGCTTTTCTGAAAGAAGCCAAAGTACTGAAACAGAATTATACAGAAATACAGTACGAAGGACAGCAGTATCTTATTTTTGTGCATCCGCTGACGGGCGGATGGGATTATATTTATATATGTGATTCTTCTGCATTGTTCCGGAAGCTGAAATCGCTTTATTTTTTCGCACCGTTTGGGATACTGGTGTTTATTCTGGTCATTCTGCTCACACTGAACCGCATCAAGGACGGACAGAAACAGTTCACACAGTTGCTGAATCTTTCCGAACGTGATGCCCTGACCGGAATCTATAACCGAGGAAGCGGAGAAAGTAAAATTTCTCAGAAGCTGGAGAATAAAACTGCCGGTGCATTTATGATGCTGGATGTGGATAAATTTAAATCTATCAACGATACCTACGGACATGATACTAGTGATAAAGTCATTATTGCTGTAGCACATATTCTGGAAGAAGCCTCGCAGAAAAATGATATTGTCATGCGTCTGGGCGGAGATGAATTTGTTGTCTTTCTGGACGGTGTCTGCACACGGCAGGAGGCAGATAATTTTACAGAAAAATTATTCTCTCTGATAGATTCTGCACAAATCCCCGATGCTCCGGATTTGCATCTGTCTGTCAGCGGAGGCATCGCCCTGTATAACGGTCAGCGATGGACAGATTTTCAGGAACTATATCAGAACGCAGACGAAAAAATTTATATCAGCAAGAAAATTTCCGGCAATCACATGACATTCTGAAAAAAACTCTGTCAGTCATTCTGACAGAGTTTTTTTTTCTTGATTTTATAAAATCGTTTCCATGCCGATTTTATAGGGCTTCATGCCCATCGCCTGATAGAATGCCGAGGCATCCGGATTGCATGACCATACATTCAGCGTGACATTGTAACAGTCAATGCTTCTTGCATAGTTCAGGACATATTGATATAATTCTTTTCCGATGTGTTTTCCTCTCATAAGAGCTTCGACACAAAGGTCATCAATATAGAGCGTTTTTCTGTCTGTATTGATATTATCATTCTGATAGACTTTCAGAATACAGAAAACATAGCCCACCAGATTGCCGGCATCATCAAATGCAACAAATACGGGACGGGAATCATCTTTCAGAATGGCTTTCAGTTCCGGATTAGTATATTTTTTGCAGTTTGCCTTGAATAAATCCGGTCTTCCGCTGTGATGTACCGACAGTACCTGATGCAGCAGACGATTGATATTCGGAATGTCCTTGACAGACGCTCTTGTAATTTTCATAATCGCCTCCGTCAAAGTGCCACGCCGTTGCGCTGAAGCAGTTCACGGGCAGAAACAACGGAATCAACACCATCGGGATTCTTGACCGGTGCGAATTCCTTGTTTCGGTCAACTTCATAGGAAAGACAGCTTTTCTGCATGTGAATCATATCAAGCACGAGAGTTTCAAACTTGTAGGCATTGGGCTTTTCCGGTTTGATAAGTGTGCCGTTTTCATCCACATAGGGAACTTTCTTGTTTACTACATGAATCTGGAGCTTGTCGTTCATGAGCTCGGTCAGTCTGTCCACACGGAACAGATAATTCAGAATTACACCGTAATTATAGGACAGTCTGCCGTCCGCTTCACGGTTGTGAATCATTTCTTCAGTCATTTCGTAATATTCCACGATGGAGGGCTTTCCGTCTTCAAGGCAGAGCACGCCGACACGTTCCTGAGGGTCAGCCTTGCTGACGACCTTGCTTCCAGCTTCGCATCCGGAAAGAATGGTCGCACCGATAAAACAGGGGTCAGCAATTTTCTGAAGGACATTATCAACAGCAAATACATTCAGCCATTCAATGCCCTCACGCTGAAGCAGGTTCAGCAGACCGGCTCTTGCAAGCGAGGCGAACCATCCGCCGTTGCCGTTCGGAGATGTGGCAATTCTGCCTTTTTCTTCGAGCAGAATATTTCCGTCAGGGTCAACCGCAGGAGCCATTTCCTGAATAAAGAAATGAACATATTCCGGATTGTAGCCGAAATATTTGTTTTCTTCAAAGAATTCTCTGGTATCGTCATCATTTTTTTCACTTGTCATAACAAACAGCGGAACAAAAGAACCTGCCTTGTCAACAACTTCCATAAGATTATTGATTAAGCATTCAAAAATAAAAAGCTGTCTTGTCAGGCCGATGTTATACATCCCTTTCGGCTTGTCGAATCCCAGACGAGTGCCCATGCCTCCGGCAAGCAGAACTGCGCCGACTTTTCCTTGACGGATGGCTTCCAGACCGGCGGATTCAAATTTATTTTTATTCTGATTGATTTCTTCGAGCGTGAGTGCGCCGAGAGGTTCTAATTTTCCTCTGGGAGTTTCGCCCTCGCCCTTGTAATCAGCGAACACGTCAAGCAGATGTGTATCCAGTGCAGAAATCTGTTCCAGAAGCTGATACTGTTCCGTATCGGAGAGAGTATCATAGAATCTGAGCAGGTGAGTCTGACCGCAGGCATCCAGTTTTGCTTTGGCTTCAGTATAATTCATGTTCATCAGTCCTTGCTAAAATTATAGTTATTTATATTATAGCATAAAGAGAAAAAAAAATCAAGAGAGCAGGCTTTGTAGGAATGCACATCTTTTTGGATTTAAAAGTGATTCCGTTACAGCATTATGCATAATATGCGGAATATGCTTCAGAGGTTGTTTTTCAGGAATATCTTACAAAAATGCTTGACTTTTAATATATGATATGCTAAAATAAAAATATAACTGCGCTGGAAAAATACTTACTGGAGGTATGAAAAAAATATGAAATTTTCTGACGGACTGTGGCTGAATAAGAAAGGCTATCAGGTGCATTATGCCACACAGGCTTATGAAGTCACACACACTGCAAATTCAATTACCGTCTTTGCGACAACTAATGCCATCTATAACCGTGCTATGACGCTGGGGGGCGTTACACTCGAAATGACGTATACTGCCGTTGCAGATGATACTGTCAAGGTGCATATTGTACATCACAAGGGAACTGTCAAGAATCAGCCGAAATTTGAACTCAATGAACCTGAAAATTATCAAGCAGAAATCAACGAAACTGATGATTTCATCGAGATGACTGCCGGCAAGACAAAAGTCAGAATCAAAAAGGCATTTGACTGGGATGTCGAATTTTCCTATGACGGAAAGAGACTTACCGGCGGTGCATGGCGTTCTACCAGCTATATCGAAGAAAATCAGTTCCATGCATCAGCACGTGTGTCCGTGCAGGCAGATGACCAGTTCTTCAATGACCCTGTTGATGCCAGAAATACCTATATCCGTGAACAACTGCTTCTCGATGTCGGCGAATGCATCTATGGTTTCGGCGAAAAATTTACCACTTTTGTCAAGAACGGCCAGAATGTCGAAATCTGGAACGCTGATGGCGGTACATGCTCCGAACAGAGCTATAAATCTATTCCGTTCTATGTATCTTCCAGAGGCTACGGCGTACTGGTAAACAGTTCCGGAAAAGTTTCCTATGAAGTCGCCTCTGATACTGTCTCGAAAGTTTCCATGACACTCCCCGGTGAGGAAATGGAATATTATTTCTTCGGGGGCGAAAATCTCGAACAGGTACTTGTGAAATATACTGACCTGACCGGCAAACCGGCACTCCCTCCGGCAAATACATTCGGTCTGTGGCTGTCAACCTCCTTTACGACAGATTATAACGAAGAAACTGTGAATGAATTTATTGACGGTATGTTCGCACGTGATATTCCGCTTCAGATGTTCCATTTTGACTGCTTCTGGATGAAAGGCTATGAATGGACAAACTTTGAGTGGGATACCAATAATTTCCCTGACCCGCCTGCTATGCTCAAAAGACTGCATGAAAAAGGCCTCGGCACATGTTGCTGGATTAATCCGTATATTTCCCAGCGTTCAAGACTCTTTGACGAAGGCGCAGAAAAAGGCTATTTCATTCACAATCTGGACGGAAGCATTTTCCAGACTGACCTCTGGCAGCCCTCTATGGCGATTGTCGATTTCACAAATCCTGATGCCTGCAAATGGTTTGCGGATAATCTCAGAAAAATTCTGGAAACCGGTGTGGATGCCATCAAGACTGATTTCGGTGAAAGAATTCCTACCAATGTCAGATATTATGATAACTCCGACCCGATTGCAATGCATAATTATTATACTTATCTGTATAACAAAGTTGTCTTCGAGACACTCGAAGCCTATAATGGTAAGAAGAAAGCCTGCCTGTTTGCAAGAAGTGCAACTGTCGGCGGTCAGAAATTTCCGGTACACTGGGGCGGTGACTGCTCTGCGGAATATACTTCCATTGCAGAAACGCTCCGAGGCGGCCTGAGCCTCTGTGCCTCCGGTTTCGGCTATTTCTCTCATGACATCGGCGGTTTTGAACAGACTGCTTCTGCGGATGTCTATAAACGTTGGTGCGCATTCGGCCTGATGTCCAGCCATTCCAGACTGCATGGCTCTACTTCTTACCGTGTGCCGTGGGCTTACGAAGAAGATACCCCCGATAATCCCGAAAATGCATGTGCAGTTCTGCGTTTCTTCACCAAGCTGAAAGGCAGACTGATGCCATATCTGTTCAGTCAGGCGGTCAAGACACATGAAACCGGTATCCCGATGATGAGAGCAATGGTGCTCTCCTATGCTGATGACCCTGCTGTTCCTTATCTCGACAAGCAGTATATGCTTGGTGATAATCTGCTCTGCGCACCGGTTATGAATTCTGCCGGCACAGCAGATGTGTATCTGCCGGAAGGCAAATGGACAGACATCATCACCGGCGAAACCTACGAAGGCGGAAAATATATCCACAGAGTATGCAGTTTCTTGGAAATGCCCGTTCTTGCAAAGCCGAATTCGATTGTTGTATACGGCGATTTCAAGAAAAACAGCGTCTATGATTATGTTCAGAATGCCGAAGCTGTTATCTATAATCTGGAGGACGGCAAAACTGCCAAAGCTAAAATTTATAACAGTGATGCAGAACTGGAATTGACCATTACTGCTACCAGAACAGGCGATAAAGTCGAAGTCACTGCCTCTGAAACAGAAAAAGCTTTCACAGTTACTCTGTTCGGCGGAAAGTCTGCTGTTATAGGCAATGGTATCACAAAAGCAGTTTTATAATTTTTAATGCTTATCTGGCCGGCAGAAAGGAGTTTTTATCATGGCAAAAGACGAAATCAAATATATCTGGAAAGACAGGAAAAGAACCTTTTTAGGCTTGCCGTGGTCTTTTACAGTTTACTATCTGACAGAAAACAAACTTATCTGCCGGACAGGTTTTCTCAATATCACCGAGGACGAAATTGATTTGTATAAAATTACAGACAAGCGTCTGAAACAGACGTTCGGACAGAGAATTGTCGGTTGCGGAGTCGTTCATATTTGCAGCCGTGATGTCAGTCTGCCTGAATTCGATATGATTGTTAAAAATCCTCGTGATGTGATGAGTCTGCTCGATAGATATGTCAATGAAGCCCGTGACAAGTACGGCACAAGAGGCCGTGACCTCTACGGTACACCGTCCGGACATCATCATGATGCTTATGATAACAATGAGGATGATGACAACGACAGCGAGAATGAATAATCTATGAAAGGAACACTATCACATGAATGTAACTGCATTTCCCCCGAAAGGGGCGGGACTCGAAAGCCTCGTGACTGAAACTAAATCCTGCTGGGAACGTCTCCGTCAGGAAAAGCGTCCTATTTTCATTTATGGCATGGGAGACGGTGCAGTCAAAATCATGTCGGTATTCAAACAGTACGGCATACCGGTTTCTGGAATTTTTGCAAGTGATGAATTTGTTCGTGGGCATTCGTTCGCCGGATTCAAAGTGCATAAATTGTCCGAAATTGAAGAAAATGTCGATAATTTTGTGATAGTGCTCGCTTTTGCGGCAGGCTATCCGGAATTGGTACAGTATATCCGGAAACTTTCCCATAAGCATACGCTGTATGCGCCGGATGTGCCTGTTATCGGAGACGGATTATTTACATATCAGTATTTTCTGGAACATTTGCAGGAATTCAATCAGGTTTACAGAATGCTTGCAGATGACGAATCCCGAAGGGTCTATCTGAATGTACTGCAATACAAAATCAGCGGAAATATTCGTTATCTGGAAACAATTTCCGCATCGCCGGAACAGATTTTCCGGACAGTGCTCAAGCCGTCCCGAAATGAAACGTTTGTCGATTTGGGCGCATATAACGGCGATACCGTCAGAGAATTGCTGGGATATACCAATCAGAAATATTATATGATTCACGCTGTCGAGCCGGATAAGAGAAATTTCAAAAAGCTAGAACGCTATATTGAAGAAAATAATCTGAAGCATATCAAAGCGCATCAGTGCGTGGCGTGGTGCAAAGATACAGAACTGCCGTTCAGTTCCAAATCAGGAAGGCAGTCGGTGCTTTCTCCGGACGGAGACACAATACCGGCAGTGAGTGTGGATGGTTTGCTGAAAGGTCAGCCATTGACAATGCTCAAAATGGATGTGGAAGGTTTCGAGCGTGAAGCACTCTGGGGAGCATCCCGAAGCATATATCAGTACAGTCCGAAGATGTCAGTTTCGATTTATCACCGGAATCAGGATTTGTTTGAACTGCCTTTGCTGGTCAGAAAGCTGAATCCGAAATATAAATTTTACATCCGGCACAGACTGTATATTCCTGCATGGGATTTGAATCTGTATGCCGTTCCGGAGAATCACACATGATGAAATTTCCTGAAATTGATAACAAAAAGCTTTCCGCCCTGATGCAGATAATTGAAGAAATCAACAGGGCAGACAATCCGGAAGAATATGAACAGCAGTTGCAGAACCTCACCGGAAAACCGGAAATTTCTTTTCGGGAAGTGCTTGCATTCTGGGAATGGACGAATCTGGAAGATATCGCCTGTTCTCTGCTGATGCCCGAACCGCAGAAACAAAATCTTTCAGATTCCGAACTTGCGGAAATCATCACCAGTATTTGTGAATGTCGTTATTCCGAACCAGAAACGGATTATCTCCTGAAAGTTCTGGAAAACGAAACCGACCGGACAGATATTTCAGATTTGATTTTCTATCCCGAAACAGATGATATTTCTGCAATCATCGGGAGTATTCTCAGAAAGGATTGATTTGCTATGGATATTCTGGAACTGAAAATCATGACTGCCGGAACATCCGGCGAACGCTGGGCGGATAATGAGGTTCTGAAACAAATCCCCGTTGTGCAGATTCTTATCAATCATACGGATTTGAGGACTGTCATCAAGCCGATGGAACTGCCGTTTACTCTGCTCGAAGAAGGCCCCGATATAGCTGAGGAATGGGCTGGTGATTACGGCTGTATTCCAGCGGAGGAACTTTGGCACGAGCTGAAAGAGATTTCCGGACAGGCGGATTTATTTGTCTGTCCTGCTTGTGGTGAATCCGGATGCTGGTCTGTTGCCTGTACTGTTATAGAAGAAGATACTTCCGTTATCTGGAGAAATTTCCGGCACAATCACCGGAACTGGAGCTATCCGTTTGCATATCAGTTTTCAAAAGAGAATTATCTTTCGGAACTGGAAAAATTAAAATCTGCTAAAAAAATCCCTCCTGTTGTTTGAGACAGGAGGGAGAATTTTTATTCTGCAAAGCCAAGGGCTTCATAATCCGCAGGAGTAAACCGGTGATAAGTCGCATGACCGAAATCAATATCAATGCAGTATCTGTAATCATCCGGAATGCCGTCTGCAAAATAAATCAGATAGCTGAATTCCTCATCATGAATTTCCTTGCAGATGACATTATCAGAATACTTCCGGAACACTTCCAGAATTTTTTCAATACCGGCATTGTGTTCGGTAGTCAGCAGATGAATGAAATCTTTCAGAAAGGGACTGCCTTCGACATGTTCGTGAATATATTTCACGCCTTCCGGCGGAATGGTCAGGAAATAATTATTTTCAGAAAGCGAAATCTGAATGTCTCCGAGTTCGTTTCTGACCGATTCACAGAATCCAAGCAGAATTTCTTTCATTTCAGAAACATTGCAGTTTGTTCCGAGAAAACCGTTGAGCGATGCCACCGGATAGCTCAGGCCTACCGGATTCGGGGTATAGCCTATTTTAATCTGTGATTCTTTAATGACATCAATCAGATTTTTTTTAAGAGAATCATAATTTATCATGAAAATTCCTCCTTTGATGAAATATTAATAAATTTATAATATCAGTATAGCATTTTTATCGAAAAAAGTCAAATCCTGCCGAAATCGGAAAACCTTTGCCGTAAGTGTAAAATTTTCGTTGGCAAGAGGAAAGAAAAAATAAAAAAGAGAGTGCAGAAGACTTGCACTCTCAGCCACAATATGCTTTAATAGAAGTGTGAAATTCTCAAAGAAAGCACGGTGGC
>JAFRMZ010000223.1 GCA_017430465.1 Oscillospiraceae bacterium | reverse complement strand
TAAAAATAAATATGATATGCTTTATCATCACGGAGATTCATGAGCTGAACCTCTTTTGTATAGGTTTCACCATAGCTCATATTCTCCACACGGAAGAAGTATTCCCCTGTATCAGAACTGACGACATTGCCGTCAGAGTCCATTGCGGTCAGCTTCTCCGGAAGTCCCTTCACCGCACCATCGGGCAGAGCGACCTCCGCAAAAGCCGTCAGACAATTGCAGGAAAGAAGCAGGAGGCAACTTACCAGAACGGTAAATATCTGTTTTACCCTCATTTTGCCGCCTCCCTCCTTTACTTAGTTAATTATTTGGTTCATTGCGAGTTGTTGGATTAGGTTGTTTTATTCCAAGTAATTGAAGTGATTTCAGCACCTGTATTTTCGGCTTCAACCTTCTCAGCTGTGATTTTAGTATTTGCATTTGTTGCATTAGCAAATTCTTCCTTAGCAGGGTCAATCAATTCAACACCAGCTTCATCCATAGTAACCTGAACGGATTCGAGGAATACATTAAGGTCAAAGTCAAATGCAAGATAAGCACCGTTCTTTGTATCTTTAGACAGTTCTACATTGTCAACAAGCTTTACAGTAGTATCGCCGGATTCTACATCATTGTTGTAGTAGAATGTTGTGAGATGATTGTCAGCACTGTCAGCATAGATTGCTGTCCATGCCTCAGCGTCTGTGCTAATATTAGCAAGAGCAACATTGATTACAATATCATCATCTGTATTTTCAGTATTAGCACCCTTATAAGTAACTGTAAAGTAACCATTCTTTTCTAAGTCGGTTAATTTTGTCATATCAGGGGCATTATACTTCCAGATGAGATTAGTATCTGCAGTGCCAGTGTCAATTACCTTTTCAGTAGCAGTATACAGATAAACTTTCTGACCCTCTGCAATAGTCACAGGCAAAACTTGGTCTAAACTCGGGGTTGCTGTGCTGTTGTCATTGATAACGTTTTGGGGAAGAACATAGTCAGACTCACCGTTTGCGCCTGTGTCTGTATGCAGAGCAAAATATTGTTCAGGAACATAGCCATCTTCCCCCTCTGTACCACTTGCAGGAACATAATAATAACCACTGTACTCGTAATTATTCACTTGACCGTCAGCAGTTTCAGCTACATTTCTGCGGAAAAGGTAAAGACCCTCTGTTTCGGGCTGGAATGTAGAAGCATCAATTGCACCATAATAATTAGTATCAACTGCTGTAATCTTGCTTGTTGCAACACTAGAATTACCTGTACCAACTTTTGTGCCTTTCGCTACATTTGTTGTAGTACCAGTACTACCACTATAAACAGGCAATTCAGTAGCCTGCTCAAGTTCCCAAGAATAAGCCGCTTTTTCAGGAGCCATTACAAGCACACCGCCAGCCATCATAGACTGAACCTCGCTGAACTGAGCCGGCTTATTATCCTCATTTGCATCCTGTGTAGAAGCAATATCTTTCGGGTTATCAATCTTCTTTGTGCTGAGAGTTCTGTAATAAACAGGTGTGCTACCCGATGCTGTTTTCTGCCATGTCAAACCAAGAGCTTTCATGTCTTCATCTGTTACAGCAACTAATTCATTCGTACCAAAAGTAAGTTTACCAGTACCAGTTGGAGCTTCCACCATGGTTGTGGTTTCTTCATTGAGCAGTCTCATCTGACCGCCCAGCCACATACGAACAAAAGCATCTACATTGCCAGTATTGACAGCGGAAACGTCTTTGTTGATTTTCTGACCGGGAAGCCATTCTTCCGGTGGCTGAAAATCTTCGGCGATGCTTACATCATACTTAGCAGATGCACTCAAACGGTTAGTAACTTCATCTTGTGATGTGAACCACGCAAACGTAGAGCCAGCCATAATAACAGCCGCAACGCATACCGCCCCTACCAGTACACGACGCTGACGATTTGTCTTCTTTTTCATAATCAAACACTCCTTTTTAATTAAAATAGGTATGATAGTTTTTATTCACCATCACACCACCTTCAGCAAATTGCTCCGGCTTTCACCACAAAGCCAGTTCTCTTATTCTGCCTGATTTTCTGTTTCGGAATTGCTGTCTTCTTCCTCCGATGAAAAATAAATTTCCAACAGCCGGAAAAATACAACAATCAGTATAATCAGTGGTATTACAAAATACCATCTTAACTGTACGAATCGTACTACCGTGCCGAGCTTCGGAACAGCAACTGCCACCGTACCGATGACTCTGCTTTCATCAATCAGAAAAGAGTCTTCCGAATTGTTGGCATCCCCCTTTGTCCGGAAACAGGTCACGCCTGTACCTTCGTAATTTTCAATTTTTTCTGTCACTCTATGGGTCAGGTAAGCATCACTGCTTGAGGAAGGATTGAACGTAATAATATCCCCCTGCTGAATATCTGTTGCATCCTTCAGCTTGACAATTACCATATCTCCCGTGACGAACTCCGGCTTCATAGAATCGGTTAATACGGTATAATACCGAAACCCGAAAACGGATTTTGTCGGACTTTGGTTTGCTGCAAACAGAACTGCACCCACGATGATAGCAGCCGCCAGCAGATATACGAAAATAGTCCGGAAGATTTCCACTATTTTGTAACCTGCGCCTACAAGCTCACTTTTTGTATCATGCAATTAAGAGTACGCCTCCTTACTCAGTAACCGAAAAACCGTCCATCTAGTAACAGACAAGAACTCAGGCATTGAGATGTTTTTGTCTTACTTTATTATATCATGATGTTAGATATATGTCAAGCGACTTTCGGTATCTTGGTGATTTTGACGAAATATTTGTAAAATGTGAAATATTCAGCATGTTTGTTTTTAGAAATTTCGTCAAAAAATGGACAAATGGGGCATAACTTTCAAATTACAAATTGTATTATATATAAAAAGCTATTCCCACTGTCTGCTTGTTAATCAAAGAAAAATATATTTCAGGATAAATAATACAGATAAAAGATACATCACAATATTAACAGAATCTTTCTTTCCAGAGGCCAGATGCAGAACAGTATAAGAGATAATTCCCACTGCAATTCCCTCCGAGATAGAATAGAATAACGGCATTGCAATCACGCAAAGATAAGCCGGAATTGCAGATGCATAATCATCAAATTTAATATCTGTAATAGTACTGAACATCAGGAAGCCGACCACAATCAGTGCCGGAGCAGTTGCAAAGGACGGCACTGCGATGAAAATTGGTGCAAGCAGTGTGGAAGTCAGAAACAGTACAGCGGTTGTCAGGGCAGTAAGGCCGGTTCTTCCGCCTGCGCCGACTCCGGCTGCTGATTCAACAAAAGTTGTGGTAGTTGAAGTACCGAGCACTGCTCCGGCAGTAGTTGCAACGGCATCGGCCATCAAAGCCGGCTTGATAGCCGGAAGCCTGCCGTTTTCATCAAGCATATCAGCCTTAGCACTGACACCTATCAGTGTTCCGAGCGTATCGAATAAATCCACAAACAGGAAAGAAAAAATAATCACGATGAAATTAAAAATGCCGACATCTTGCATATTGACCTGAAAACACTTTCCTAACGTTTCGCCCAGCTTGGAAAAATCGGTCATCTGAAAAACCGGAAACAGTGAGAAATAATTTTCAGAATCCGGAGTATAAATACCGCAGAGCTGACAAATCATGCCAAGTGCCCATGTGCCGAGAATGCCTATCAGAATAGCTCCTTTGACATTGCGGATATACAGAACGGCTGTTATCAGCACGCCGATAAATGCCAGCAATGCGCAGATACCGGATGTATGAAAATTTTCACGGAAGCTGACCAGTGAAACCAGTGTTGACCCGTTATCTACAGAAAGTCCTGCATTTTGCAGACCGATAAAGGCAATAAACAGCCCGATTCCGACAGAAACCGCCTTTTTCAGAGAAAGCGGAATGGCATTGAAAATCGCTTCACGGACATTTGTCACTGAAAGCAGAATAAAAATAACACCTTCAATAAAAACGGCCATCAGTGCTGTCTGCCATGAACAGCCGTATCCCAAACATACTGTATAGGCAAGATAAGCATTCAATCCCATTCCGGCAGACAGCGCAAACGGAAGATTTGCCATAAATGCCATACATGCCGTACCGATGAAAGAGGCCAGACAAGTCGCCAGCAGTACCGCCGTGCTGTCCATTCCGGCATCTGAAAGAATACTCGGATTGACTGCCAGAATATAGGCCATTGTCATGAAAGTTGTGATTCCGGCCATAATTTCCGTCCGGACGTTTGTGCCGTGTTCCTTTAGTTTAAATAATTTTTCCAGCATTTTCTTACTCCTTTTCCGGATTGAATATGCCGATATAAGGCAAATTCCGATAATATTCGGCAAAATCCAGTCCATAGCCGATAACAAATTCATCCGGAATGGTAAACAAAGACACATCCGCCTTTAAATCCACAACACGGCGTTCGGGCTTATCCAGCAGAGTCAGGATTTTCAGAGAAAGCGGATTTCTTTCCCGAAGCTTCTGCGCTACAAGGCTGAGGGTTCGGCCGGTATCAATAATATCTTCCACGATAATGACATGATATTTGCTGATGTCCTGCGTCAAATCCAATGTAATTTCTACAGTGCCGGCGGATTCTGTTCCTTCAAAATAGCTTTGTGCCTGCATAAATCCGATTTCGCACGGAATGGAAACAGCTCTTGACAAATCAGCCAGAAAGATAAATGCACCTTTCAGAATGCTGACCAGCAAAAGCGGTTTTCCTTCATATTCGGCATCAATCTCCGCACCGGCTTTTTGAATTGCAGATTTCAATTCTTCTTCTGAAATCAGTGTCCGGAGAATGCCTTTCTGATATTTTTCTTTTGATACAAGATTCATAATTTTCTCTCCCTTATTATGATAGATATAGCTTTATTATAGCACGCTTTGCGGATTATGTCAACTGTCAGCGGAATAGAAAAATTCCCGTTTTTCTGTGTAAAAAACGGGAACTTTTCAGAAAAGGCAGTTTATTTCATAAGCAACTTTTTCAGTGCAATCAAATCAAAGATATTAATAACACCATCCTGACAAACGTCAGCCTGTTTCCAGTCATTAAGATGACCGGTTTTCAGCAGATATTTCTGAAGCATGACAACATCAGCAAATTCTACTGCGCCGTTGGCATCTGCATCGCCGATGATGGAAGATGTGCCGTTATTTGCTTTTAGCAGAACGGTATAGCTGACACATCCGGAAATCTGGCCGTTTGTGCCGAGCACAACAGTATCGCCTTTTTTGACATCCAGCGCATACACATTGAAGGTTACATCATTCGAGCCGACAACTGTCAGATTCGTTTTTGTATACTGATTCAGCCATTCCGGAGCAGTTGTGACTCGGCTGTCTTCCAGAATATAGACAGTTTCATCCATACCGGCAGTGAATACTGCGAGATTTGCATCCAGATTCTTGGAATCACAAGCTGTGCGGATGGCGGCAGTATTCTGAAGTTCTGCCGGAAGCTGTGTAAATGTCACTTCACGGTCGCCATACAAAAGGCATCCGGCTGTGATATTCTCATCCAGAGACCAGTCAGCAGAATTTTCTGTATCATTTACCTGTAAATTCTTTACATAGGCATTTCCGGTTATTGCGGAGGCCTTCGCCATAACAGTATAATTTACCAGATTGTAAGAACCGCCGTTTGTGCCGAGTGTTACAGTTTCGCCCTTAGCAATCTGTTTTGTATACAGATTGAATGTCACATCATTGCTTGTGACAGCAGTCAGATTCGATTTTGTATAGCTATCCAGCCATGCCGGAACAGCTTCCTGACGGGCATCGAGTGCGATATAGAGTGTCATATCTGCACCAGCAGTGAAAGTTGCTAAATCTGCATCATAATTCTTAGAATTGCAGGCAGTCAGGATAGCTTCTGCGCCTTGTAATTCTGCCGGCAGGCTGGTATAAGTGAAATCTCTGTCACCGAACACAGCATCGTTTGTCATGAGACAGGTATCGAATTTCCAACTTTGATAATTAGCTGTATCTTTTACAAGCAGATTCTTGATGATATTGCCATTG
This sequence comes from Oscillospiraceae bacterium, assembly GCA_017430465.1. Taxonomy (GTDB): domain Bacteria; phylum Bacillota; class Clostridia; order Oscillospirales; family Ruminococcaceae; genus UBA3855. The sequence continues at coordinate 7,948 of JAFRMZ010000223.1, read as the reverse complement.
ATAGGGTCAACTTTGATGACTAACTTCCATCTCTGGTCGGTGCTGTCACTGCAAGACCACTGGATTACATTTGCGCCGTCCTCCTTAGAAGCTGCTGTCACGCCGAGACAGCTTTCATCATTGGTATTTTTTGTGCAGATAGTATACGAACCGTCTCCGTTATCCACAAACTTGAATAACTGCGCATCGGATGCCGTATCTGTATAAAGATGAATATTTGTTCCGTTATCGGCTTTGCCATAATCCAAATCGAGCAGATAAGTTTTTCCGTCACCCGTTTCACTGTATAAGCGATAATAACCATTTCCGGCATCTTCGAGTTTCCAGCCGTTCACGCCGGAGGCACTCTGGATAACATTATTATCAGAAGCATCCACACTCAGATACAAACCGCTGTTAACGTTCTGAATCATGTATTTATGAGCTGTATCAATTGCTGCGCCCTGTTTGCCGTTTCTGTTCGGATTAACTGTACACTTCGGACGAGCCGGAACCGACTGGTCAGAACCAAGATAAAAACTAGCATGAGGCGGTTGATTATACGCTGTATTTTGCGCTGAAACCTGTGTTCTGTACTGCGGGTCATGCATCAGGCACTGAATTCTGTAATCAGTATCATAAGTCGTGCAGTAAATCCGGATAGCATCACCGCTTGCCGCACGAACGATTAATTCTTCACGCCAGTCGCCGAAAATATCAGCAGAAAGGCAGGGTGTGCCTTTTGTGGTATTGCAGGTATAGAATCCGTCAGTCACAAGCAAATTTGTGATAGTTGTTTTTCCGGCATCGCCGGTCATTTTGCTGATAGTTGCCGGAGAATCTGTATATCCGTCAAGAATTTCACGTTCCAAATCGCCGTCCCAGTAGCTCAGGAAGTTAATCGCCGGTCTGCGACAATTGAGCGTATTACCCTTGACATCTTTTACGGGCATAGAATCATCTGATTCCTTATTGCCCCAAAGTTCCGCACCGGGATTGCCTGCCCAGACGTTATCGCCACAGCATCTTCCTGTATCGCCTGCGCCGTTGTTATGGAAGATGATTTTTTTCTGGTCAGCATCATAGAAAGTAACGCCATAGCCGGATTTTTTCTCCTCATGGCAAATCCAGACTTCAATGCCGGGGTTTGACGGGTCGAGGTCGCCGACATGCATGGCATCGCCGTGTCCCTGTTTAGTAGTATAATAAAGTGTTCCGTTATCATCAATAATTGCAGGGCCGGTGATAATCTCCTGCTTGCCGTCACCATCTACATCGGCGGCCATGGAGTTATGATTTCCGTCACCGTAAGCATTGGTTGAAGAACTAGAATTTCCGGAATCATACGTCCAGAGTTTCTTGAGTTTCTTATTTTCAACAGTATAAGCAGTCGCCGTTAGTCTTGTATAATAGCCTCGTCCGGTAACAACGCACGGATGCACGCCATCAAGATAGGCGGTTGTACCCCAGAATCTGTCCACACGGTTGCCATAGCTGTCACCCCATGAACTAACTGTACCACGGGCAGGCTCATAATTGACAGTATCCAACGCTGCACCTGTTGCACCATCAAAGAGAGTATAATATTCAGGACCTGACAATACATATCCGCTTGAATTTCTGTAATCTTTGGAAGCATCTCCGATAACCTTGCCTGTGCCGTCAACGGTGCCGTCAGCGGTTTTACAGGTCATTTCGGCCTTGCCGTCAAGGTCGAAATCTGCAACAAAGAACTGGGTATAATGTGCACCTGCACGGATATTCACACCCAAATCAATTCTCCAGAGTTTTGTACCATCCAGTTTGTAGCAATCGATATAGACTTTATCCGTCACGCCTTTCTGAGAATTATCCTTCGAGTTGCTGGGGTCCCATTTCACAAACAGTTCATAAACGCCGTCACCGTCCACGTCACCGACAGACATATCATTCGGCGTATAGGAAGACCCTGGCCGGCTGAGTTTAATATCATAATAAGCATTTGCAGATTTCAGCGTACAGGCATCACTGGAAATCAGTGTATTTCCGTTATAGCATTCTACTTTATAGTTGGAATTGGCATTTCCGCTTTTATCCAGATAGCAGGTTGCACCGTTTGTTTTTTCCGTGCTGGTATAAATCAGCGTATTATCACGATACAGCTTGAATACTGCATTATCCGGGTCAGATGCCAGAAACCGCCAGCTAACAAGCATTCCTGAACCAGTTCCAACTGCATTGATTCCTCTGTCGAGAAATTCCACTACAGGACTTGTCGCTGCTGAAACTTCGATTGCAGGCAAAGTCGTGACGGGAAGCAGTCCGCTCCATGCAGAAAGACATACTGCACCGGACAGCAGAGCTGCACTTACTTTTTTCTTGTTCACAAATATATTCCCCCTGTTTGTTTTAATTTATTTTTTTAACTATAAAACACTCTCTTTATATTTTATATTAAGATTATCATAAAATACAGCATTTGTCAATTGCAAAAATAATACAATTTATTGCAAATTCACTCTTATATCAGAAATTATTCTGTCAGCATATTGTTCCGGCTCGTCTCATATACTGGAACAGATAGTTCCATATCAAATTTATTTCCAGCAGGTGATATTTATGTACACAAAATATATAACCAAAATCGGAGCTGTTGTTTCTGCTGTCACACTAGTGCTTGCTGGTTCATGGTACACCATGCGCCGAATGAATCAGAAAACTGCTCAGGTCAGTTCTTCCGCAAGCAACGGACAGATGATTATTCTTGATGCCGGTCACGGTGGGATGGACGGCGGATGCACTTCTGCAAACGGTGATGTGGAAAAAAATATCAATCTGGCAATTCTGCTTGATTTGCGAGATTTGCTTCGGATGTCGGGCTATACTGTCCTGACAACCCGTGATACTGACCGTTCTATTCATGATGACGGCATAGAAGGTATTGCCAATCAAAAAAGCTCTGATATGGATAACCGTTTAGAACTATTCAATTCCGTACAGGGTGCGATTTGTCTTTCGATTCATCAGAATCAGTTTACCGACCCGAAATACAGCGGTGCGCAAATGTTCTATTCTGATACTAATTCTCATAATGCAGAACTGGCACGGATGCTTCAAAATCAATTTGTTGTCTTTCTTCAGCCAGATAACAAACGAGAAATCAAACTCTGCGGAAAAGAATTATTTCTTTGTTATTACAGTAAAAATCCTACTGTGATGGCGGAATGTGGCTTTCTGTCGAATCCCGAAGAAGCTTCTCTCCTGATTACGGAAGATTATCAGCAGAAAGTCGCATTTACGCTTTATTCTGCACTGATTCAGTATTGTGCCGAAAATAGCTGATACCTCTTGACAAATGACAAATTTTGCAGTAAAATAAGATAGACATTGTAAAAATATCCCGAAAGAGAGGGTTTTCATGCCTAAAAAATTTACTGCATTTATCAAAAAATATTATCCTGTTTTTTTGTTTATCCTGATGATGATATTATTTCTGTTTTTGTCGGAAGCTTCCGGCGCAGATGCGGAAACACCTCATATCAGTCATAGTTTTATCATAGAAACTTATTTTGTTGAAACAGAAACAGATTCCGTCACTGAAACGGAAACTGCAACAGAAACATATCAAAATTCTGAAACAGAAACTGAACCTTCAGAAGAAATTACCGAAACAGAAGCAGAAGCAACAGAATCTGAAACAGATTTTTCCGTACTTCTGGAAGATGTACCTTATTATTCGCAGGAATATGTTCTGCCGACCGGATGTGAAATTGTCAGTGCTAAAATGCTTCTCAGCTACTACACACACGAAGAACCTGATATTCAGGAGATGATTTCTTTTCTGAAATGTGAATATCCCGTTGAAATTGACGGATATACTTATGCACATCATCCGGAAGATGCCTTTATCGGCAATCCGGAAACAGAACATAGTTTCGGCTGTTTTGCGCCGATTATTACCGAAGTACTGAATCAGTTTCTTCCGGAAGGCTTGCAGGCAGAAGATATTTCCGGAACGGAACTCCGAGAAATTGCTGAAACCTATCTTCCGCAGGGCAAGCCGGTGCTCATCTGGGCAACTATCGGCATGTGGGAAAGTTTTCCCAATGCCGGATGGTATCTTCTTGATAAAGACGGCAATCCTACTGACGAGTGGTATGACTGGCTTGCAAATGAACATTGCATGGTGCTGGTCGGCTATGATAATGACTATTACTATTTCAATGACCCGTATGATTCTCACGGACTGATTTCCTTCGGCCGTGAGAAAACTGAAAAACGTTACGAAGAAATCGGAAAATATGCTGTCATGGTAACAGAATCTGAAAATTAATACTGCTATGGATAAATTTGAAAAATTAATTTCTCTGGAAGAAAAACCAATTTCTCCGGAGGATGTCTCACTGATTTATGAATGTCTTACTGATGAAGATGCTCTTCTCCGCAGTGAAGCGGTCAGCCTGCTTTCCCGTCCGGAACTCAAAGACACAGAAAAGGATTTGCAGATTCTGCTTTCCATGTGTAATGATGCTGATGCCCTCGTCCGTACAGAAGTCTATGACGTTCTGTCTGCATTTATTGATAAGAGAATTCCTGAACGGCTTCAGAAAGCCATTCTGCACGAACCGGATGAACTCGCCCGCAGTTATGCCATTATGTCATGGGCGGACTCTGTCCGCCGTTTCACGTCTGATTTTTCAAAGCCGATTGCATTTATTCAGAAGTATCAAAAAATGGAAACTTCCGAAAGCTGTCTTTTTGCGTATGCCTATGCGCAGTATCAGTTTCATAATGCCGGAAGTCTGAAAAAAATGCTCTCATTCCTGAACAGTAAAGATTATCGTATCCGTTGTTCTGTCGTGAATTCGTTCCGCTTTGCGAATGAACGTGATTTGCCTGCTATCTGTCAGGCATTCCGGAACTGTTACGAATCCGAAGAAACCAGAGCCGTCCGCTCCGTAATTGAAAGTTTTTTCCGGTTTCATAATCAGTATGTACTTTAAAGAATAAATAAAAAGCCGTCCTGAAAAAGACGGTTTTTCTGTCAGAAAGGATTGTTATCATGGCAAAAAAAGATAAAGTTCAATATGTCTGCACCGAATGCGGATGGACAACCTCCAAATGGAGCGGATTTTGTCAGGGGTGCAAAAAATGGAATACACTTGAAGAAGTCTTTCCCGAAATCTCACAGGAAAATCATCCTGTCATTGATTTATCAAATAAAATCCACAAAATCGCTGACATCAGCTATGAAAACGAAGTCCGCTACAGCACCGGATGCGGTGAACTTGACAGAGTGCTCGGCGGTGGACTCGTCAAAGGTTCAATTGTTCTGCTCGGTGGTGAACCCGGTATCGGAAAAAGTACCTTGTTATTACAAATTTGTCAGTTTATGGGAGAAAATCATACTGTTCTGTACGTTTCCGGCGAAGAATCCGGCAGACAAATCAAGCTCCGTGCAGAACGGCTCGGCGTTTCTTCTGATAAGCTCTATATCCTCACTGAAACCGATGCACAGGCTGTCTGTGATACTATCGGCATTTCCAAACCGGATATTGTTATCATTGACTCGATTCAGACAATGCAGATAACGCAGATTTCCTCTACCCCCGGAAGTCTGACACAAGTCCGAGAATGTACTAATTTATTCATGCATACTGCAAAAAAACTGGAAATTCCGACATTTATTGTCGGACATGTCAACAAGGACGGCGCAATCGCAGGGCCTAAAGTGATGGAACATATTGTCGATACCGTCTTATTTTTCGAGGGCGAACGTCACATGAGTTATCGTGTGCTGAGAGCTGTCAAGAATCGTTTCGGCTCGACAAATGAAATCGGCGTTTTTGATATGCAGGATAAGGGGCTGAAAGAAGTTGAAAATCCCTCTCAGATGCTCCTTGCCGGCCGTCCTCTGGGCGTTTCCGGAACATGTATTGCCTGCGTGATGGAAGGTTCTCGCCCGATTCTCGCCGAAGTGCAGACTTTGGTTTCAAAAAGCGGTTACTCCTCACCCAAACGGACAGCAACCGGATTTGATTATAATCGCATGTCGTTATTATTAGCCGTTCTCGAAAAGCGTTTCGGGCTGGCTTACGGCGCACTGGATGTCTATCTGAATATTGTCGGGGGATTTCGTCTGGATGAGCCTGCCGGAGATTTGCCGGTTGCTTTAGCCCTGTATTCCAGCCTGACAGACAAGCCGATTCCGGATAAACTGATTGCTATCGGAGAAGTCGGTCTTGCCGGAGAAATCCGGAATGTTTCGCACATCGTCAAGCGTGTGGAGGAAGCACGGCGTATGGGCTTTGAACTCTGCATTGTTCCGAAACAGGCTCTCAATGCTTTGCCAAAAAGTTCCAAAACACTGCGGATTTTCGGTGTCGATAATTTAAGGCAGTCATTCGGCGTACTGGCGAAACTCGATTCCGAACATCAGGAACAGAATGATTAAATCACGCCATATTCTATTTCCTCGGCAATCACTGACCAGTAATTTTCAGAATCGGAGAAAGCATTTTTATCTAATTGCAGAATCTGCTGACGGAATTTGTCAGCAGATTGTTTTTCTTCTTCTGCTGATTGCGTTAGTGAACGATTTTCGCAAAATTTTTGAAATATTTCTATTTCTTTTCTGAATACTTCCGGAGAGGATGCAATATAAACAGCATAATTTTCTTCAGATTCTTCAGTATCGAGAGAAAAAACAGCTCCGTTTTCAGCAATGCCGACTAAAATCGAATTTAATCCCCAGTCTTTGGCGATTATCCGATATTTCTGCTGATGCAGAATCATGTCATAGCAAGCGGAATCTTCCAGAAATTTCAGTTCCAATAGGTATGATTCTGCCCATTCTTTGAAAATTCTGATAATGTCAGTTAATTTTCCGGCATCTCCCATACCCTGAAAAATTTTGTTCCTGATACTGCATACAATCCAGTCATTATCTCCGTTATCCGTTTTAATTTCACAGAACGGCTTATTTTCCAACTCTGTTTCCTGTAGGTCAATGCTTACGCTCCAGCCGGGATTATCTAATGTATCAATTTTCACACCGTACAGATGCTCCCAGTCGCCGTCACAGTGATTCTGATACCAGTTTTGAAGCCATATCAGCAAATTCATTCTGACTTCACTCCTTATTGAAACGGTATACAGGGAAAATCTCCGCAGGCATCCCCGACCGGAAAGCCCAGAATTTCCGAAGCCTTTTCACAGAATTCCGAAATCAAGCGATTCCATTCGGATTCCGGAATATCATTTTCACTATATAACTGGAGTCCGCCCGGCTCTATAGAATGTGTAATGCCGTTTGCATTCAGTTTTTGAACTGACGGCAGAAGTTTCATCCATAATTCATCCGGAATTGTCCAATGGATATTCAAAGTAATATCCTGATTCATAAAATTCTCTCACTTTCTGATATTATATTTTTTCCAATCGTTCAAGGCTTCTGCATAAGTACCTCCGTACCACCGGAGAATGCCCTTTTTTCCATAAAACCTTGAATTCTGTTTCATTCCGGCAGTCATAGAAACGGTAATCACAGATAATCCAGCTACAATATAATTTTTTATATCCTGCTTTTCCTTCGGGAATGCCGTTGCTTCGCCTGACTGCACGGTTGGCGTAAGTTTTGGGCTTTTCACGGTCTTTGGAAGTTCGTGCACGGTCTTTATGAACAGGAAATTTTTTATAGCTTCTGCTCATAGCCACTCCTTTCAGAAAAGCAAAAAACCGCTGATACATGCATCAGCGGTTTTTTATGGGCCATCGGGGACTCGAACCCAGGACCATCCGGTTATGAGCCGGGAGCTCTGACCAACTGAGCTAATGGCCCGATATGATATGACAAAAGAGCGGAAAACCGCTCTTTTGCAAATTCTGCCGGCACTTATCTGATTTCCCAGGCCGTCACCAGCCAAGTATGTTCGACGTGAGAGAGCTTAACTGCCGTGTTCGGAATGGGAACGGGTGGAACCTCTCTGCC
>JAFRMZ010000222.1 GCA_017430465.1 Oscillospiraceae bacterium | reverse complement strand
CGCTGCCCCGATGCAAAGCCTGTCGGAACGGCAGTCATCAAGGATTACGAACTGCTTTTCAAAGGCAGTAAAACAGGAGCTTATCTCACAATCGAACCGAAAAGTAACGGCATTGTTCCGGTTGGTGTGTGGGAAGTCACTGCTGAGGATGAAGCAAAACTCGACATCTATGAGGGCTACCCCAGATTCTACTACAAGAAAGAAATCCGCCTGCCGATTGAGTTTTTTGACGGAAAAGGCACAGCCGAAAGAACGGCATTCGTCTACATTATGCATGAAGAACGGCTTCTTGGAATCCCAACGGGCTATTACATGAGAGTCTGTGCCACAGGCTATCACAACTTCGGATTTGACGTAAAACTGCTTGAAAAGGCTTATCAGAAAAGCATGAAAGGGGTGAGCAGACATGAAATCTGAACGCATTGAACGCACCTGCCCCGTCTGCGGAAAAATCTATACAGGTGTTCCGGCGATTTCAAGAACGGATAATGCAACGCTGATTTGTCCGGACTGCGGAACTCGTCAGGCACTCGAAAGCCTCGGCATTTCAAGAGAAGAACAAGACAAAATTCTGGGAATCATCCACGAAAAATATATCCCTGAATAAACCGCACAAAAGCCGTCACGTTCGCCTGTGTCGGGCAGGAAGGGTATCCTTACCAAGTTATCCCTTTCGGTATCCTGCCACACAAACGGCGAACAAGGCGGCTCAGTGAAAGCAAGAAAAAAGGAGAAATCACCATGAAATTTTAGTTTGCGAAGCTGGAAAACATCCGGCTGTCAGAGACATTGAACACACGCTCAAAAATTTGCAGGGGATCGTGGGCGGCTACATTGAAGCCATCTACCCATATGAAGAGCCGGTTGGATTGGTTTGCAACGAGGACGGCATTGCCATGAACCTTCCGCTGAACCGAATTGTTGAGGGATACGGAGTCATCAGAGGTACATTCTTCCTCTGCGGACTCACGGAAGAGGATTTCTGCGGTCTCACCGATGAGCAGATTGAACGCTACAAAAAGCTGTTCTGGGACATTCAGCACTTCATTCCCACACCTGACGGCATTGTTCCGATTATTGTCAGGGGGATTTGATTACCGGATATGGAATTCATTTTCATCAGTCAGAGGAATCTCCTCTGACTTGATATTCTCATCACTGAGGTACATGGTTCTTTTCAGTTCAGATAAAAGTGCATCAAGTTCAGCAGCTGTCCCCTGTGCTTCCATTTCGACAGTGCCGTCAAAAACATTTTTCACCCAGCCTGCAATGCCAAGCTGACGGGCAGTCTGAAATGCAGCGGAACGAAATCCGACTTCCTGCACATCACCTGAAAAAATATACCGGATACGCTGTTTTTCCATAATTAGCCTCCTTATTCAAGCCCGAAAACAAAGAAATTATCTGATTCCAGTATAGCACAAAATCCGAAAAAATGCAAGAAAATTTCTGAAAAGAAGCAAGCCGCATTCCAGTTTGAGTGCGGTCTGCCTGTTTTCAGAATCGCAAATAATCTGCCACAGAATATGTAGAATTTTCCGGCTCATGTCTGGTACATTTATTTTGCGGATTTTGCTTGACTTATCGCCGGATTTACGGTAATATGGTACACACCGAAAGGCGGAAAGCCCGGCGGAAAATTACGAAATGAGGTACAGAAATGAGTACAAGGTCGAGAATCGGAATTTTGAATCCTGACGGCAGCACCAGAACAATCTACTGCCATTCAGACGGTTATCCGGAGCATCAGCTTCCAATTTTGACACAGCATTACAGCTCAATCGAAAAGGTGGAAGAACTCCTGAATTTAGGCGACATCAGCAGTCTTGGCGAACGCATCGCACCCAATCTGGAGGAGGAACATACCTTTAAAGACAGGGTAAAGGGTGTAACAGTAGCTTATCATCGTGACCGTGGTGAGCCGATGACTGCGGCACTCCGCCACGAGAATATTCATGCACTGAAAAAATCCGACTGGAGCATTGACTGGTTTTATCTATTTGATGCCAAAAAAGGCGAATGGCTGCCGCCGGTCAGCGGATAAGAAAACTACCAACGGGGTTATCTACACAATACTGCCCGAAATACCGCTGAAAAGTCTGGCATTACTCACACTTGCTATTTCTTCGGTTTTGATTTATACTGTGTATAACGGAACGGGAAACCGAGCCGAAAATCAGGAAACATGGAGGAAAACAAGTATGATTTGGAAACAGGAAACCACAATGGAGAACCTTTGGAGCGAAGGATGTACTGAACAGGGTGCGGTTCTGAAATATGGTGACAAGGTTCTGGTAACAGGACTGACCTACAAAGGCTTTGAAGCAGCGGTGTACGAATTCATCGAGGACGAGGAAGAAACGGGCTACAGCTATATTGAATGCCGCCTGAACCTCAGAACTACAAGCGACAAGCCCTTTGATGACGGCGGCGATGCCATGAAGTGGTGCTTTGATAACCTGAACGCTTAAAAGAAAAATTTTGGACAGCCTTCTGCGGAGGGCTGTTTTTCGTAGGGGTGAGAGATTTGACGAAACTGAAAAATTATCAGCCGACTGAATTTATGGCGGAGGGTTCGCATTATGATAAACAGGCGGCTGACTATGCTGTGAATTTCATCGAATGTCTCAGTCACACGAAAGGTACATGGGCAGGAAAGCCGTTCAAACTGCTTGAATGGCAGGATAAATCTCACATAAAATAGATTACATTCAAAACACGGCGCATAATAGCCGTTTTAATTATTTTTTCAGTTATGACTGCTCCTGAAAGCTGTGATATTCCTCCAGCAGATGACGGAGTTTTTTTGCTTCCATATTAATGTAATCTTTGGCGAGCTGTTCTGCTTCTGCCGCAGAGTTTTCAAGAAGTTCAAATCCGGCTGCTGCTGTAAAAAAGTCAATCACAGTATTTTTATCTTTGCTG
>JAFRMZ010000221.1 GCA_017430465.1 Oscillospiraceae bacterium | reverse complement strand
TATCGAAGGAAATTATCTTGTGATTATTTCTTATCAGGCAGATGCAAAATCTGTTGTTACTTTAAAGAGAGCAAATGAAACTTTTACTTTGAATGTAACATCCTATGATGCAGATAGAATCATATCTTACAAGTATCAGGCAACAAGTAAAATTTCGTTCCGTTTCAGCCATGATGAAAGAGAGTTTCAACCAGATATTTTAATAGAAGAACTCCAACGATGTGCTGTATATGAGGATGATTCTGAAGGCGAATGGGAAATCGTGAGTGATTTGAACATTGTTTCTTTCAATGGGCAAACTCCGAAATCTGTTTTTGATGCTCAAGACAAGCCTTTGTGCCGGACAGGTATAAAAGCAATCATAACTGATACTCTTCCGGACGGTGAAACCGTTGTGCAGGAAATGACTTTCGGAGATGTATTGATTGCTGTGAAGGGCGATACAACACTCAGCGGAATGGTGCAGGCTGATGATGCAGCTAAAATTCTTGTGTATGCGGCGGAATATGGTTCAGGTCAGGATGCCAGACTTTATGACAGTGATGATGATATTATGGAACAGTTTGTACGTTTCTTAGGAAATGTCGATGCTGATTCTGATATTAATGCCGAAGATGCTGCCTATATTCTGATTTATGCTGCACAGCAAGGTTCAGGCTCTACGCCAGACTGGGATGAAATCACGCATACAACAGATACCAGAATGATTGATATTAAGTTAGAAACTAAATAGTAAAGCAAATTTCTATATCAAATAAAAGCGAATCCCTGTACTTCAAGAGTGCAGGGATTTTTAATTATTTCGTTAGTTTTTGATATAATTTCATGAGTTCCGCCACGCATTCGCTTTCGGTCATGGTTTTGTAATCGAAACCGTAAGCAATCATGACAGCTTTATCATTCGCCTGATGAGCCTTTCTTAATTCTGGGGGCATAGTAGTTTCGTCATACAAATCAGCAAGTGAACAGTCGGGATATTTCGCCCTTGCATCAAGAATCATCTGGGCAGTTTTCTCAATGTTGGCTTTCTGCTGGTCTGTCGGGTTGCACCACGGGAAATTATTGTAGACAATATCCTTTGAATAGCGATAATCACTTTTCAATCTTCCACAAATAGTCCGCATCCAAGCCATATGCACATTAGAAGTTAAAACACCAAAATCATATAATGTTGCATTAACAATAATAGTTGCTGAATCAGTAGGGATGATAGAATCATCTAAAAAGCCTAAAGGAATATATCTCCTATTTTCAGATGATACACGAGGAACAATAATATAACTATTAGGATTTTTAGTTTCTCTGAATAATGCAGGTGTTTCAGCGAGTTTTTGTCTGTCAGGTGCGCCTTTCAATCTGTCCTGTTTACATAATTCAATACGTTTCAAAACTTCCGGCATTTTCCGAAGTTCAGCAGGAGTTGCACCAACAAGCCACAAACAATATCTGTCTCTATTGTTAATATACTCTACTGCACCCGTTAATTTCTTGATGTATTTGATTGCATTCGGCTCTTTTTTTATAAATTCCTGATAATCTTCTGATTCAATAATCAAATGTCCGCCGTCTGCTGGTCTGTTTCCAGTTGTCATTTTAGGAACTTCACAAATTGTTTCTTTTCTGCTCTCAATAAAAATGTCAGGTGCTTCAATCAAATAAGCATTGATATTTTTTACAGCTTTTTCTTTACCATTATCAAATAACTTTCTTTCTGACTTATTTTCGGCAATACTGAATCCAACAATCACACAATGCACCTGTGCTTTTTGATTGGCTTCACTATCCCAGATAAAAGAACGATGTGCAAAATCAATATGAATCCCGAAACGCTCATACAATGGCTTCCAAACTCCTGCGACCTGTTCGCCCTGTGTGATACTGTTCGTTGATACAAAAGCCGTGCGAATGGCTGTATTCTGCATCATTTGGGATGCTTTGAAATACCAGCCCGACACATAGTCAATCTTTCCGGCTGTCTTGTAGGGCTTGCCTTTTTCATCAACATAGATTGACAAAATATCATTTTTTTGCTCCTTTGACTGCAACGAATACCCCACAAACGGCGGATTTCCCATGATATAGCATAAATTTTCTTTTGGGATAACATTATTCCAGTCAATTCTTAATGAATTACCCTCAATAATATTAGCATAAGATTTCAGAGGGAGAAATTCAAGATTGACATTCATGATTTCTTCCGTTTCGTGCATCATCTGACTTTCCGCAATCCAGAGGGCAGTTTTTGCAACCGTGACAGCAAAGTCATTGATTTCGATTCCGTAAAACTGACCGATTGAAACCTGAATTAACCCATCTAATTGGAACATGGTCTGACCGCCCGATTCCGCAAATAATGCCTGATTTTCGAGCCGTCTCAATGAAATATAAGTTTCCGTAAGAAAGTTTCCAGAACCGCAGGCAGGGTCTAAAAATGTTAATTTGCTTAGTTTTTGGCGGTATTCCTGTAATTTTTGAATTCTAATTTTTTCGGTTTTGATTGCCTTGATAGTTTCGAGTTCGGTTTTCAAGTCGTCCAGAAACAGAGGGTCAATGACCTTGTGGATATTTTCAATCGAGGTATAATGCATACCGCCGGAACGTCTTGTTTCCGGATTCAGAGTGCTTTCAAAAATTGCTCCGAAGATAGTCGGAGAGATATTCTGCCACTCAAAAGCACAGGCTTCATTGAGGATAATATCAGCGATTTCCTGCGTAAATCTTGGAATTTCGATATTTTCATCAGCGAACAGACCGCCGTTGACATAGGGGAAAGCGTTCAATTCGTCCTCGTAAGGGTCACGATGTTCCGGCTTGGTGTCAAGCACTCTGAAAAACTCTTTCAAATCTCTGTGCCAACGGTTCACAGGTACATCACGGAGATAATGCTTGAACTGATTATGCTTGAAAATCTGCGATTTATCTGCATAAAAGCAGAATACCAGACGAACACACAGCATATTCAGGCTTTTCAGACTTTCCGGAGAATCAGGATTCTGATACTGCTGAATCAGAGCATTATAGAGTTTGGCAGTAATTTTTCCGGCATCAACAGAAATCTGCATTTCTTTCTGATACTCTGCGTTTCCGGTATCGGTGAGAAATTGCAGACGATAGAAATCTTTTGCAAGGTCTTTGAGAAAAATCTGCTCCGGCTCTCCGTTAGGTTTTTCCATGTCATAGATGAGAAATTCAGCGAAATTGCAGGTAATAATCCATCTTGGACGTTGAGAATAGGGCAGTTCAGAGGCATAGCGTTTTGCCTGTTGAAACGGATTCAGTAAAGTTCCGTCTGACTGCCTGATAGCTTTCCTGAGATTTTTGCCAATGGACTTCTGCTCAATCATCACATGAGTAGACGGAATATAGCCGTCAATAAAACTTGCATGGTCTAAATGCACTTTATCTTCAAAGCGGATAAATTCAGAAATATTTGTGATGCCGTACACATTAGTGAGCAAATCAATCCAGAATGGCTGAGATTCAGCACGTTCACTCCCCTTGTCTTTCCAACGCTCCGCAAACTCTCTGGCAGCTTTTTTCTGTTCTTTTTCGGTCATTCGGACACCTCCTGAACGGATTTTTTATCATTATAGCACATTTCAGGGAAAATTGCAAGATATGTCTGCCAAATGAAAGACAGGTGTATTCCAAAAATCAGACACTTATGCCACACTGGGGCATAAGTTAATCTTCATCATAATTAGAACCATAGAAAATTTCAAATTCTGTCGATTTTACCCTGACTTTAGCCAAATATTCATTACAGAGATAGGACAGGAGCATTGTTGTCACATAGCCTTTGTAATTTGATTCGACAGAGTAGCACTCCAGTTTTTCTTTCAGGTGGCTCTTGAAACTTTTCATGAACGTGTACAGAGAACAGCCACTTCCGCAGAATCCCATGTTCAGATTGTTAATGCGTGACAGAATCACACTCGGACTGGTGTACTGTTTGTAACTTCGCTTTCCTGTGCAGACTGCTTCTGCAATATAAGATACACATTCTCTCGAAAAAAAGTCGAAATCCTCATCAAAATTATCTTTGAAGCATGAACTGAACAGGAAATTCAGGGCATTGAGCATGGTCGGCTGACTGGTGATGAAGGATTCCGGAATATAGCAGTCGTTTTTCTTCCAGTCGTAGCAGTCTGTTCCATAATACTCAATAAAATGCTCCTGTGTATCAAACGGAAAGTTCTGATAATTATTCTGATTCACGTCAGGGTGGTGCATTTCAAGAAGCATCTGACCGAACGGCATGGCAGTTTCAGGCTGAACAGATATTTCTCTGCTGAAATTTTTATTTTCATCAGAAGCAGGAGTATATTTAGTCAGAAAGCCGAGAATCACCTTTTTCAGATAGCTGTCCCTTGCTTTGGGATATTTCAGGTTCTTGACTGCTTTTTTGCAGTATTTCATCATTTTCTGCATGAACGGAATCAGGGATTTTTCAGCGGAATGGATTGCTTTCACCTGACCGATAATCTTATCGGGTTCAGCACTTCCGGAGGACAGAATTTCACTGATGTATCTGATTGCCTGTTCCGTAAACTCTCTGAAATCATCGTGAGGGAGATTCTGAAAATCCGTCATGTCTTTCAGAACTCTCTGTGTATCGTAAAAAATCGCCAATGACTGCTTTGTGTCCTCTGAAAATTCAGAGGATTTTTCTTTTTCAGCGGAAAGTCCGTCCGTCTTTTCCGCTTCTGGGACTGACTGACTATCCATAATGGATTCTTTAGTGTTGAATGGTTTAGTATTTGATTGGCTTGCCTGACCGCCTGACGGTTTCCGTTCGGACGGCTCAGGTTCAAAAAAATGATGCTCATCTTGAGCAGATTTTCCAAAATGCGGATTGAGTGACGGACTTTCATAGAATAGATACTGATTATGTCCGAACTGCTTTGTTTTTTCATCTTTCACCTGATGCTTGAACAGATAGCCGTATCGTTCAAGTTCTGCCAGTGCTTTTTTGACTGCCTTGATTCCACGCTTTACCAATTTACAGAGTCCGTTAATATTGAGATTCCATGTTTCCGCACGAACGGTGAGCATCTGGGCAAGAAGAACCATTGCTGTGTCGGAAAGGTTCTCATCAAAGAAAATATCTGCACTCAGACAAGTGAAATTTGAGGTCTTTTCAGTTCTTATTACCGTCATATTAGGTACGCCTGTCATAGTATTCCCTCTTTTCTGACTTGAAAATTTTTCGTAAAGGCTTGATTTTTTGAAAAATGTGTGCTATAATAAAAATAGGAAAAGTGTATATTTCAGTTAATGATGCAGAAATTTATGTTTTCTTACATAATTATACAGCGTAAATTTACGAAAGTCAATAATAAATGCGTAAAAATATAAAATTTGTTTTAATATACATAATTTATATAGTATTTTTATGAATTTTTAACAAAATTACGAGAGGGGGATTTTCATGAAAAATGAATTCGATTCCAAGTTCCTTGCCAATAGAATCGAAATGCTGTGTTTACAGGCGGGCATATCCAAAAGTAAATTATTTGCTGATTGTGGCTTAAACAGAAGTATTATTGATAATCTGAAAAAAGGTTCTGTCCCCTCAGTGGATAAAATTGCAGCTATTGCAGAGTATTTCAATGTTTCAACGGATTACTTGATTGGCAGAACAGAAGATTCTTCGGTAGAAAACGAGTCTGTTAGTCCTGTTTCTGTAAAACAAGAAGCTACTGAAAACAAAACAGATGGAATGACGAGTGAATTTTTCAGAGTGTTTGAAGCATTGGACTGGACAGATAAACTTGATACCATGCAGTTCGCAAGAGAAAGAATGAGAAAAAGCGTATAGTAAAATCAAATACAATGATAAAAGCAGTATCCATTTTCAGGATACTGCTTTTTGTTTATACATAGACCATAGCATTGAAAATCGGCTCTTTTGCCTGTTCACGGCACATATTGCCGATTCGCTCCACTTCGTAGAGATTGCCTGTTTCGAGGGCGGTCTTGTAGTCGCTGTCAGCGTTCATGAGGATTTCAGCCTGTTCCATAAGTGCATCGGTCACTCTGGTGTCGAGTTCGTCCAGATACTTGTAGATTTCTCCGCTGTCCATGAGCCTTTGCAGGCGGTCAGGGCGGTATTCTTCGCAAAAATGCAGATGATAGCGGATATGGTCAGTATGGAACTGCCAGTGCTGTTCCTCGAATGTTTCTGGATTGGTGTAAGTAACCGTCTGTGTATCGGTATCAAGAACCCATACAGGCACGGTATAGCGGTCATTCTGATAAACCATTGATTCACTTCTGAAAATCATAAAATCACTTCTTTCTTTGATACAGATAAATTCCGACTGCTCCGATTATGACAATGATTACTGCTCCGACAATCAGCGGAGTAATGCTGTCAGAATCGTCTGTACGGCTCTCTGATGCGTTTTCGGTGCTGTCTACGTCAAACTCCATGCTTTCACCATCAGACTCGTCAGAAGCTGTTTCCGCTCCACTGTTGAAACTGCTTTTGACTTTGTGAGTGTCCTCGCTTTCACTGTCTGTACTTCCTGAAATCGGTGCTTTTTCGGATTCAGATTCCAGAGTGCTGAACGGCAGGAACGTATCGACAGTGTTTCCGTTTTCGTCAAGCATGAGCCACTCATTCTGAAACATCGTGAAGCTGTAAGTATGC
>JAFRMZ010000220.1 GCA_017430465.1 Oscillospiraceae bacterium | reverse complement strand
TCAATCAGATTTTTTTTAAGAGAATCATAATTTATCATGAAAATTCCTCCTTTGATGAAATATTAATAAATTTATAATATCAGTATAGCATTTTTATCGAAAAAAGTCAAATCCTGCCGTAATCGGAAAACCTTTGCCGGAACACTTGCATTTTTTTGTCAGGCATGTTATAATAATAGAAAGAAAAGGCGGTGCTTAGTGCAGTACCGTCTGAATCTGTTATGTCTGAAAGGAGAATCTCTGTATTATGGGAATCATGGATATTTTCGCACAGCTCGAAAAGGAAAATAAAACAACGGGAAAACCCGAATGGATTATCACCGGTCTGGGAAATCCGGGGCTTGTTTATGAACAAACCCGTCATAATGCCGGTTTCATGACAATGGATTATCTGGCCGGACAGGAACTGATTGAGATAAACCGCATGAAATTTAAATCCTACTGTGCAGATGTTACGCTCGCCGAAAAACGCTGTCTGATTCTGAAACCGCAGACGTATATGAACAACAGCGGTGAAGCAGTTGTACAGGCCATGCAGTTCTATAAAATTGATATAAATCATTTGATTGTTGTTTTTGATGATATTTCTCTTGCCCCCGGAAAACTCAGAATCCGCAGAAAAGGCAGTGCCGGCGGTCATAACGGCATCAAAAGCATCATCGAGCTGACAGGTTCGGAAGATTTTACCAGAATCAAGCTAGGAGTCGGCCAGAAACCTAATAAAAATATGAACCTTGCAGATTGGGTGCTCAGCAAGTTCAAAGAACCGGAACTCAAAAAAATGCAGGAATCCTGCGCAAATGCTTATGAATGCCTGAAACTGATTGTCAACGGGGAAACAGATAAGGCCATGAATTTATATAACGCATAACGGGGTTATTGTCATGAATTTTTTTACAGATACTTTTGAAGAATTATCCGACTGGAAACGGCTCGTTTCTGCGCTGGACTCCGGCGAAGTCCCTGTCTGTGTCACGGGACTGTCACTGATTCACAAAGCACAGCTTGCACTGACAGCCTCTAAAAACAGCAGTGAGCCGGTGCTTTTGCTGACCGGTTCGGAAGCGGAATCTGTCAAGCTCTGCGCAGATATCAACGCTATGGCAGGAGAAATAATAGCACTTCACTATCCGGCCAAAGAAATGCTGTTTACCTCTGCGGAAAGCAAATCAGAAGAATATGAACAGGAGCGTCTGCATGTGCTCAGTGCCATTGCACAAAAGCAAATCCGGATTGTATCTGCCGGCATCGAAGCCGTTTTACAGCCTACAATTCCGCCGGAAATCCTGAAACAGTCCCGCATTCTGCTGAAACAGGGCGATTCTGTCGATTTGAAACAACTGACAGAAAAATTGATTCGTTCAGGCTATGTTCGGGATGAAACTGTTGAGAGAAAAGGACAGTTCGCCGTCCGTGGCGCAATTCTGGATATTTATCCAGTGCAGATGAACCAGCCGGTCAGAATGGAATTCTGGGGCGATGAAATTGATACTGTCGCCTATTTCGATACGGATACTCAGCGCAGAGGGGAAAGCATTCCGGAAGTAACAGTTTCTCCGGCACTGGAAGTGCTTTGTCATCCGGAGGAACTGAAAGAAAAAATCAAAGAGCTTTTCGGCAAAATCCGTGGAAAGTATAAAGATAAAATTCAGGAAAATCTGAATCATGATATTGAACGTATGGATGCCGGCTTGCAGATTGTCAATACAGATAAATATTATTCCCTGATTTATGATAAAAATTATTATCTGACAGATTATCTTTCCGGTATGATAATTTTCAGTGAATTTCCGGATATTCACCGCCATGTGCAGGCACTGACTGCCCAGAGACGGGAAGATTTGCAGATGCTCTATGAACAGGGATTTCTGTGCCGGAATCTGCCGGACGGCATTCTTGATTTTTCAGAATTTCAGAATATAACCGCAGAAAGAAACTGTATCTATGCCAGTCAGTTTTTACAGGGGAGCGAAAGAATCGCTTTCCGGAAAATCATCAGCATGGAAGCAATGCAGAATGCAACATGGGGCGGTGAAATCCGTCAGCTTCTTGAAGATTTGGAAGAATATACTTCTCATGGCTATCGTGTAATTCTGGCTGTCGGAAGTGAAAAGACCCTTCCGATTCTGGTCAACGATTTGCAGGAAAGCGGAATCCGGTGCAGTATTGCACAGAAAGAGGATTTGTGTCCGCCGGGGGCAGTGCTTGTTACAGCCCGGAGTATTTCAGGCGGTTTTGCTTATCCGGAGAATAAAACTGCCTTAATCGTCCAGACAAAAATGCACAGTTCCCGAAAACATCGTCAGAAACATAAAGCCGGCATGGAAATTCAAAGCCTTTCCGATTTGCATACCGGAGATTTAGTCGTTCATGCCATGCACGGAGTCGGCAGATTTCTGGGAATCCACAAGCTCGAAATGGAAGGCATTGCAAAGGATTATATTACAATTCAGTATGCCGGAACAGAAAAGCTTTATGTTCCGGTTACACAGCTGGATTTGGTATCAAGATACATCGGTGCACAGGATGAGGGAAATGTAAAACTGAATCGGCTTTCATCTTCGCAGTGGCAGAAAACTTGCAGCAACGTCCGGAAAGCTGTCCGTGATATGGCCGAAGAACTTATGAAGCTCTACGCCAAACGTGAAAAAAGCGAAGGCTATGCCTTTTATCCGGATGATGAAATTCAGCATCGGTTTGAAGAACGCTTCCCCTATGCCGAAACAGATGACCAGCTACAGAGCATCAGCGAAATCAAAGCAGATATGGAGCGTTCCCGCCCGATGGACAGACTTCTGTGCGGTGATGTCGGATTCGGCAAGACAGAAGTCGCATTCCGTGCAGCGATGAAATGTGTCCTCAGTGACAGACAGTGTGCCATTTTAGCACCGACTACCGTACTTGCACTACAGCATTACAGAACAGCACTCCAGAGATTTGACCAGATGCCTGTCAGAATTGAGATGCTTTCCCGTTTCCGGACACCGAAAGAACAGAAAAAAATTCTTTCTGATTTGGAAAAAGGAAAGATTGATATTATCATCGGGACACACCGCATTGTGCAGAAAGATGTGAAATTCCATGCCTTAGGCCTTGCCGTTATTGATGAAGAACAACGTTTCGGTGTGGCACATAAGGAGAAATTTAAAGAAATCTTCGCCGGTATTGATGTGCTGACACTTTCGGCAACGCCGATTCCCAGAACACTGAATATGGCCTTGTCCGGCATCCGTGATATGTCCGTACTGGCCGACCCGCCTCAGGACAGGTATCCGGTGCAGACGTATGTCACAGAATATCAGGAAGGCATCATCATGCAGGCAATTTCCAGAGAACTCAAGCGGGGCGGACAGGTGTATTATATCCATAACCGGATTGATACTATCCAGAATTGTGCCTCACGGATTCAGGGCATGTTTCCGGATGCCAAGATTGCTGTTGCTCACGGCCGTCTTTCTGAAGATGAAATGTCCGAAATCTGGCAGGGAGTCGTCGAAAATGAAATTGATATTCTGGTCTGCACAACGATTATCGAAACCGGTGTCGATGTTGCCAATGTCAACACGCTGATTATTGAAGATTCTGACAGGCTGGGACTGAGCCAGCTATATCAGCTAAGAGGGCGTGTCGGCCGTTCCAACCGG
This sequence comes from Oscillospiraceae bacterium, assembly GCA_017430465.1. Taxonomy (GTDB): domain Bacteria; phylum Bacillota; class Clostridia; order Oscillospirales; family Ruminococcaceae; genus UBA3855. The sequence continues at coordinate 5,488 of JAFRMZ010000220.1, read as the reverse complement.
AGAGCATACGCTTATTTCTTATTCAAGAGAGATAAAGTCCTGACGGAAATCGCTTCCAAACGTCTGGAAGCAATGCGTGAATTCACGCAGTTTGGGTCAGGATTCCGGATTGCTATGCGGGATTTGGAAATCAGAGGGGCAGGCAGTATCCTCGGCGGTCAGCAGCATGGCCACATGGAAACAGTCGGCTATGATATGTATATGCAGATGCTGAATGAAGCCATTGCAGAAGTCAAAGGCGAAAAAATTCAGAAAGTCTCTAACTGTACTGTGGATATTCAGATAGAAGCGTATATTCCTGAAAATTATATTCAGACAGATGCTTCCAGAATTGATATGTACCGGAAAATTGCAACAGTTCGGGATGAAACAGATGAAAGTGAGCTGATTGATGAATTAATTGACCGCTACGGTGAACCCCCCTCGGCGATTCTGGGACTGATTAAAGTTTCTCTGCTAAGAAATTCTGCAGCTTCTCTGGGCATTACAGAAATCACCCAGAGAAACGGTACATTGCAGTTTTATATCCAGATGCCGGAAAATGAACAGCTTGTTGCACTCTCGGCAAAATACGGCAGAAGAATTCTCTATTCCTGTACAGGAAAGCCGTTTATCGGCGTGAAGCTTCTGGCAAATCAGAAAGCCTCCGCACTCATGCAGGAAGTGATTTTTACTATGCGTGATGCCGTGCCTCAGAAATAAAAAAATTCCCTGTACTGTAGCAAAGCAGTACAGGGATGTTTTTTTAGTTATGCGTTTTCTTCTGCAATGAGAACTATCATAGAACCGATATGGCATAACAGCACACCTATCAGAAGGGGACTTGTAACTGCTACCCGAATCCCACGTTCAGCCTGTTCTGGCGTGGTGCGTGGAAAACGTTCCGTTATCAGCATTTTAATCAGCAGAATTACGCCGGCGAAAACCATCAGCATATAGAAAACATTAAACATATCATAGGCAGTATCAAGATGCTTGGTATCCAGAATATCGAAAACCGTGGCACAGAGATTCACGGCCATGTGTGCGATAATCGAAGGAAGCAGGGAATTATGCTTTACTGTCAGATAGCCGAAGAAACATCCTGCCGTGAATGCAAGCACAAACTGCGGAATGTTTTCATGCCATACCCCAAAGAAAAAGGCACTCATGACAATGCCGAATTTCTGACTGACACGGCAGAGGTTTTTCATCACAAAGCCTCTGACAAGCAGTTCTTCTGTAATCGGCGCAACAATTACCCCATAGATGAAATCCATCATGATGCTTTTAATATCGTTTGCGTTCGATAAATCCGGATTATAGGAAGAAATGCCGACTCCTTCAAGCAAATCTTCAATGCCGATTGCAAGCCAGCCGGTTACTGTCTGAATCAGCAGAGCTATCATGATATAGCTGATTGCCAGCCCAATGTTGAAATTTTTGGTCTGAAACAAGTTCGAGACCGGAATTTTTGTCGCCCTGCATCCGAAATATGTTACAAGAATACTGCATCCGGCGATGCAGAGCATCATAATTGCCGTGTAGGAAGAACTGCCCGTGAAATATTCCCATGCCAGAGAGTGATAATTTTCAGGCAGTTCCATCATTGCGCCGTCCGACAGAGAAGTCAGCAGGATAAAAACTTCTCCGAGTATCATGAACAGCACATTCATGAGGAAAAAATGTCCCAGCAAAAAACCACCGACAATATTTTCATACCGCCGGATACGGCTTTTTTCCATTCGGTTCGGGAATAACGGAATCTGACAGCCTTCCATGCGGATTTGCGGAACAATCTCACCGTAATCGGAATTATATTCTGTAAATTCCGTTTCGTTCCCGAACGGGTTTTTCGGATTGATGGCAGGTGTCTCTGTATTGACCTGTTCGTTCATAAAAGCACCTTTCTTTCTTTTGTAATCTTATTTTTTTATTATAACACAAAATTCCCGTTCCGTAAACAGTTTTATGAATTTTTTTTCAGAACTGACAAAAAAGATATGGACAAAATAGATAAAATATGCTATAATATTCATAACAAATATTACAAACTGTCCGGCAGTCAAGAAAGGAATGTATGAGTTGATGCGGCATGAAAAGTCGTGCGGTGCGATTGTCTATAGAAAACATCACGGAAATATAGAAATTCTTCTCATCCGGCATATCAACAGCGGACACTGGTCGTTTCCGAAAGGCCATACCGAACCCGGCGAAACCGAGATAGAAACCGCTGTTCGGGAAATCAAAGAGGAAACTTCGATTGATGTGATGATTGACCCGACATTTCGGGAAACAGTTTCCTATTCGCCGAAACGGGATACCCAGAAGATAGTTGTTTATTTTATCGGCAGAGCCAAAAATTATAATTTTACTCCGCAGGAAGATGAAATTTCTGAAATCCGCTGGGTCGATATTGGATATGCCTCCCATATTCTGACGTATGAGAATGATAAGAATATCGTCATCAAGGCAAAAAATGCAATCAAAAACGGCAGTGCTTTCTGTTAAGCCTGCCGTTTTTATCTGCATGATTAAACTGTATAGCCCTTTTCCCGAAGCTGGTCGATAAGTTCGCCCAGTATTTCCGCATTGGTGGAAGATACCGAGTGAAGAAGCAGAATTTCTCCGCCGTGTGCCGAAGCCGTCAGCTTGGCAAGAGACTGTGACGGGTCAGGCTGTCTGTCCGTCAGCCAGTCCACATGCGCACCACTCCAGAAAACTGTGCGGTATCCGCAGGACTGTATGATTTTCAGTGCCTGTTCAGAATATTCACCGCACGGACAGCGGAAATATTGCATTGTATAATGATATTTTTCGTTTACATAATCATGAAGGCTCATGATTTCCTCACGGGCGGACTGCTCGTCAAGAAGCGGAAGACTTGCGTGTGTCATGCCGTGATTGCCAAGCACATGACCTTCTGCAATCATACGGGAGACAAGGTCTGTTTCTTTTCTGGCATAGTCACCAGTCAGGAAAAAGACAGCCGTCACATGCTTTTCTTTCAGTGTATCCAGAATTTGTGCAGTATAGCCGTTTTCATATCCTTGGTCGAATGTGATAATGATTCTGTTCCTGTCAGGCGTAGTGGCATAAGCACCGTATTTTGCATACTGTGTATCAAATTCCAGTGCGCCGAGCGGGATATTCTCCTGATTGACCTGCGTCCCCTGACCATAGCCGACAGCCGAACCGGCCAAAGCCGTCAAACGGCATGGACACATCAGCAGAACCAGACATGCCAGTCCGGAACACAGCATTTTCTGATAGTTCATGAAACATTCGCTCTTTTCCTGTGAAATTCTGCGGTGAAAACACCGCAGAAACAGTATATGCACAAATGTCCGGAATATGCTTAATGTTTCAGATAAGATTTAACAAGTGCCTGCAATAACTCGTCCCTGTCAATGTGGCGAATCAGGTTTCTGGCATTGTTGTGTGTGGTTATGTAAGTCGGGTCTTCCGACAGAATATAACCCACAATCTGATTAATCGGATTATAGCCTTTCTGCACAAGTGCATCATGGACAATAGCCAGTGTTTCTTTCAGTTTCAGTTCTTCATTGTCCTCCATAGAGAATATCATTGTTTTGTCAGACATAAAATACCCCTCCTTATATGCTTATAAAAAATATACCCTTTTTATTATAACTTATTTTTGGATATATCTCAATAGTTTTTGATAAATTTGCAGATTCTTTCTCTGTTTTGCATTCTTTCAAGACAGGATTTTTGTGCAGAATTACCAAAAGAAAGGCTGTCCCTCGGCAGAATGCGGAGAGACAGCCGGATTTTCCGGTATTAGTCCATAATGCCGTCAGTTCTTCTGACAAAAGAATTACAGTCTACACATTCTGGTACAGTCGGGTCAGACTCATGTGTGCCGACATGGATACAGTCCAGACAGCAGTAATCCTCTGTCACCATGTTGTTTCTGCACTGAGAAACTGTACATTTGATATTGGAGTTTTTCTTCATTTCGTTCATATCAGCAGATACCTCTTGTGAAATTATTTTGTTCCGGAACAAAAATAGTATATCCGGCATCTGCAAAATGATACATGAAAATTTTTTTTAAAATTTTTATTCGGCAATCTGATAGCCAGCATCTGTTACAGCTTTTTTAAGTGCCTCAAGTTCCTGCGCAGTAAGTTCGGCATTGAGTTTCACAACAGCCTGATTTTCTGTATGGCTGGGAACGGCTTCTTCTACTTTTGGGAAAGCTTCCAGACGCTTTTTAACATTGGCTTCGCAGTGCTGGCACATCATGCCGTTGATTTTCAAGATGATTTCCTGCATGGGAATCGCTCCTTTCTGATTTTTGAACGCTTGCTTGTTGTTCCTTTTTAGATTTCCTTAATCCAAACATATCACTGCTTCTATTATAGCATAAAATCTGTCGTTTGTCAAATCATAAAACATGTCGCTTATTCCCGATTTCAGCAGAAATAAGCGATTTTATCCGTGTTATGCGGTTTTTGCGCCGGTCTTGTCAAATAGTTTCATTCCCAGCGGAATCAGCATTCCGCCAAGTGCGTTGCCAAGTACAACCGTCAGAAGATAACCGATACCCGACAGAAGCATTTCCGGTGATTCAATTGCCGAAAAGAAATAAAAACAGTCTGCTACAGAATGATTGAATCCGCAGAAAATAAACACCATAATCGGCAGAACTGTCCCAAATACAAAGGACATATCCTGTTTTTCAGATTTGCACCGGTTGCCGTTGTCGACAGCAATGAACATTAGCAACCCGCAGAATATTCCCAGAATCAGCCGGCTTGCAAAACCATCTCCCATTTTGGTATGCATGGCATTAAGGGCGTTTTCATGTACAAGTGCGCCTGTACGGGAAAGGCGAATCAGCGTTGCTGTGATGCCCGTGCCGAGAATGTTTCCAAGCAGAGTAATGCCGACTTCTCTCAGATAAATCGGCTTTCTTTCCGGAATATAGCCGACTTTTCCAGTATAGAGCGCAAATCCGTAGCGCAGAATCGTGAACAGTCCCAGACTGAACAGAAACCCGCCCAGATATTTGTTTTCCACTGCAAGGTAAACTGTTCCGCCTACGCCTATCAGAATGCCTGACAAGACGGCTTTGGAAAAAATGCTTTTAAAACTTTCTAATTTCATGAATCATAGCTCCTTTGTTAAAAAAATAACATGTCTTGTTAAAAAAATAACATACTTTGAATATTATAACACAGCTTGTCGGGTTTGTCAATATTTTTTCAGAAATCTCCGGCAGTTGCGCTGGAAAAAAATAAATCACTGAAACTACTTGCAATCTTCTGTCATCTATGATAAAATAAAAAAGAAGCAAAAAAGAAAAGGAGATTCAGACATGAAAAAACAAATCACTCTGCTTGCATCCGTCCTCGCACTGAATGCCGTGATTGTACCGATGCAGGCTTCCGCAAAATTTGATGTTACAGTATCTATTGATGAAGCAGATGTCAGCCTGACAAAATTACAGTATTCCGATTATGAAGTGCCCATATTTATC
>JAFRMZ010000219.1 GCA_017430465.1 Oscillospiraceae bacterium | reverse complement strand
AATCCGGTGCACCACTCTGGTTAACGTCAGCATTCTTTTCACCCTGAGCAGTCAGAGATTCCTTACCAAGAATAGCCTTGTTGAGAGTGATAACGTCCAGAATATCTACTTCGCCGGAGCAGTCAGCATCGCCCCAGAGAACGTCAGTTACTTCTTCATCAGTTGTCGGCATCAGGTCAGGATACAGAGTAGCCATATCACCCAGAGCCATCATGATGTCACCAGCGTGCCAGAATCTGTGATAGTACAGGTCAACTGCACCAACATTCTTGAACTTAGCAAGAGCAGCAGCACCTTCTGCACTGGAAGCAGACAGGTCACTTGTAGCACCAGACCAGTCAGCACCGTTTGCAACGTCCTTATCATAAGCGGTCTTGAGTTCCTGAACCAGAGCCAGAGCTTCATCAGAAGTCTTAGCACCAGCGCAGTTGCCCTCGTACATTGTACGGATGCTCAGGAAGGTTGCACCGTTCTTGAGGTCATCACCATTCGGCATCTTGCCGGTGTAGCTTGTCGGAATCCATACACCCTGAGAGAAGAAACGTGCAAGAGAACCGTTGTGGTCAAGTCTTGTCAGACCGATGTTATCACGGCCGATTTTCCATTCACGGTCAAGGAGCTGCTGAGCCAGATACAGAGCAGTTGTCGGAACAGCGGTATCACCAGCAGAATAAGCCTTTGCACCAGACGGGATGTTTGCATTACCTTCGATGGTAACACTGCTGGACGGATATGCACCGCCTACATCAAAGGTCTTGTCCTTAATATCAGAAGCCTCAACACCCTTAGCCTTAGCATAGTAAATCAGAGTATTTGCCAGAGAAGATACGCAACCGAAGTCACCGTTGCCATAGCCGTTTACTTCACATGTCAGGCCAGTATTGCCAGTAGCAGAACCACTCCATGTGTCAGGCTGACCGGACCATGTCAGACCAGTCGGAATATAATAATCGCCGTCTGTTGTCAGAACAGTATTATTGATGAACCAAGCAACCCACTTGTCAAGAATCTGTTCCAGAGAAGCTTCCAGAGTCATTCCGCCGGGCTTAACACCTGTTGTGTCGCCCTTTGTCTTTACCCAGTAGTAAAGTTCGGACAGACGCTGAACAGCCCATACCTGGTTACCAATCCAGTTGTTGGATACCGGGTCACCATATACCGGATGGTCCCAATAAGCCATGCCATAGAATGTGGACTTGCCGGACGGATATGTTTCATAACGTCCTTTCCAGGAGTTAGTAGCACCACCAGCGATAGGACCATTAGCAGACTGTAACCACAGATAGAATTCCATCTGTCTTTCCAGAGACTTTGTATAGTCCTGAACTGCGCCCTGTGCCTTCATGCCACTCTTGAGGTCAGCATCCTGAATCAGAGCAAATGCAGCCAGCGGGTTCTGATAGAATTCATGGCAGTGAGAGCAGCCAATCTGCCAGCACCAGCTCTGGCCAGAAGTAGACAGAGCACCGCCCCAAGAAGTATACCAGTTCATCAGATAATGTGCAGAATCTGCACCAGCATTGCCGTTCTGCCAGCCTGCATAGCTGGTATCAGCAGCAATCTTCTGATAGTATTTATCATACATATTGTTACGGAGTTCGTCGCCCATTTCCGCAGCCTTTGCAGATACGGAAGAATCGCCTACGCCCCACTGATTTGCATCAAATACACCCTGAATTGCACGGTCTTCAGCGTCAGGAGCATTTGTATAAGCATACTGAGGAGTTACAGGGTTGTCTCTGTTGAAGATACCCTTGATACCCTGCTGACCATTACCATACTTCAGTTGTTCAACGCAGGGCTGCGGAACAGTTTCCCAGCAGGATTCCTGTTCACCACGCTGGAATGTATTGATAAATGTAAAGCCGGTACCCTGACCGAAGCCATACCAGTTATCAACGTCACCGAGCCAGTGCATCAGGTACAGACCGCCCTTGTCGTTCTTGCCCTTGTATACGCTTGTGAAATAGTTATAAATCGGGTTGGAAGCAGTGTGGTCAGCTTCGCCGGCATGATGGTCAGGGCAATCCTGAGGCATATCATATTCACCGCAGTACTGAGCACTTACACTGCCTGCTGTCCAGAAGTTATCCTGCACATCAGGAATCATAACTTCCATTGTTTTCCAAGCCTTGGCGAGGTCATTGGTATAAGTAACAGTGCCTGTCTTTACCTGGTCAGCATGGTTTTTAGCAATATTATCTCTCATTGCAGCAGCCCATACCAGATAGGACATAGCTTCAGAAGTTGTTTCATGACCGTAGTCAGGAGCTTCAATAATTACTTCTTCTACAGCATGATACGGAATGCCGAAAGAACCAGCACCGCCGTCATTCTGGCTCAGGTAGCCGTTAGCCTGACCGTTTGTGATGACATCATCATAAAGGGACAGGAAACGTTCGGCATAAGTAGAATCGCCAAAAGCTTCGTCTTTGGTTCTTGCGCCGGGTGTACCGCCGACATTAGTGCCGGCATAAGCTACAGTAGAAGCCATTGTTGTGGCCAGTGTAGCTGCGGACAGGATAGCAGCAATCACTGCTTTGCTTTTTTTAAGAAGCATTCTAAATTTCCCCTCTCGTTTGATTTTGGTTTTAGGATTTTAAGATTTAAAAAAAAATATCACACCAATTCTGACAGTCATATTCCTAAATCAGTGCAGTTCAGGAACAGACTTTCATGATTTAATTATAGTCAATTCCGGCTATTTTGTCAAGGCTTTCCCATAAATCCGGAAAGATTTTTTCATGATTTCGGCACTATGTACATGAACCAGACACAAAATTTGTGTATTTTAACAACAAATTTTCAAGGATTATGCAATAAATTTTCACATATCAAACACAGACAGACGTTATAATCATAAAGTGAATCTGTGTTTTCCCGAATTCACAAACAAGAAATAATTCAGAAATATTCTGTTCATATTTATATGCGATAATATTTTCATGTATGTCCGTACTGCATTTGCAATTATTTTATTCAAGAGAAAGGAACATGTATTTATGGTCGAAATCAAGAATCTGTCGAAATACTACGGCAGAAATCCCGCCGTCAAAGGCATTGACTTTGAAATTCGGGATAACGAAATTCTGGGTTTTCTAGGGCCTAACGGGGCTGGAAAATCCACAACGATGAATATCATTGCCGGCTATCTGCCGTCCACGGGGGGAACGGTGACAGTCAACGGATTTGATATTACGGAACAGGCTTCCGAAGCCAAGAAATGCATTGGCTATCTGCCGGAAATTCCGCCTGTTTATCCGGATATGAGAGTTGAGGAATATCTCATGTTTGTCGCTGGTCTGAAAGGTGTTTCCCGTAACGAACGCAAAAAACAGGTAGAAGATGCTATGGAAAAACTGCATATTACTGACATGCGCCGGAGACTTATCCGGAATCTTTCCAAAGGTTACAAACAGCGTGTCGGATTTGCGCAGGCTTTGCTGGGCAATCCGAAAATCCTGATTCTAGATGAACCGACTGTCGGTCTTGACCCGACACAGGTGATGGAAGTCAGAAATCTGATTCTCGAACTTGGCAAAGACCATTCTATTATATTCAGTTCGCATATTCTGGCAGAAGTCAGCGCAGTATGTCAGCGGGTTGTTATCATCAACAAAGGGGAAATCATGGCTATCGACACGATTGAGAATCTGGAACGGAATCTTACTGCTGATACTGTCCTGCATCTCACTGCTGACGGTGACAAGGAAAAAATCACCCGTCTGCTGAAAGACATCCGTGGTGTGAATGTCGTTTCCGATGTCAAGGAAATTTCTGAAAACCGGAATCTTTATCAGATTGAACTTGCCGAAGAATCTGTCCGGAATGAAATCATGTCTGTTCTGCTAAACAATCAGTGCAGTATTGTCGAGATGCAGCTTGCAAAGCTGAATCTGGAACAGGTATTCCTGAAACTTATTCAGGAAAAGAAAAAATCAAGTCTGGAACAGCTTATTGATGAAACTAAAGCATCCAATCCCTATGACGAGGAGGTCTGAACCATGTTTTCATTATATAAAAAAGAATTACAGTCTTTCTTCTTCTCGCCGTTTGCCTATGTGCTGACTGCTTTGTTTATGCTGATATTCAGTTTTGCGTTTGTGACTTCTATCGCCTCGATGGATTCCAGCGTTCTGAAATTTTCATTTCCGAGCATTTTCTACGATAATTTCTTTTTCTTTATCTTTATTATACCGATTCTGACCATGCGTTCTTTTGCAGATGAACGCAAAGGCGGTACAGAAGTTTTGCTTCTGACCAGTCCGCTGAGTGTCGGAAAAATTGTTCTTGCAAAATATCTCTCAGTTGTGACGGTCTTTGCTGTCATGATGCTTTCTACTTTCTTTTTTCCGATTTATGCAGCCGTCAGCGGTCAGGTAATGTGGTCTTCTCTGATTTGTGCATATCTTGGATTTTTCTTCTGGGGCATGGTATGCATTGCTGTCGGAATGCTTCTTTCTTCTCTGACAGGAAATGCGATTATTTCGGCAATTCTTGGTGAAATCATCATGGAAGGCACACTGCTTGTTGACCAGATTGGTGGTACTGCGCTTGTCAACGCCTATCCCAGTTTGAATTCTGCCATAAGCTGGATTTCTATGCAGAGAAGATTCATCTATTTTTCACAAGGCATGTTCCGGCTGGAAGATTTGATTTTCTTCCTGAGTGCAACTGCTGTTGTTATCTGCTGGAATATCATCGCAATTGAAAAGCGTCGCTGGAGTCACAGCTAAGGAGGGGCACGGCAATGGATACAAATACAAATCAGAAACCTTTCAAGAACCTCAAAAACCGGAAATTCACGGCTTATGCGATGCTTCTGGCAGTACTGGCACTGGCAGTTGCCATTCCGATTAATCTGCTGGCAAGCCGTCTGAATGTCATCTGGGACATGACACCTGCAAAACTCTATGAACTTTCTGATACAACTAAAAATTATCTGCAAAATCTTGACAAGCAGGTAGATTTCTATTTTCTCATGGATATGGATTATCTCTCGACTGATAATGACAGCATGGCTTTATACTACACACTGAAGCAGTATTCTGAATATGAAAATATCAATTTTGTTGATTTTGACCCTGACAAAAATCCTGCACTTACGAACGAACTCAAAGAAAAAGGCTATTCGCTTTCTGTTGGTGATATGGTTTTCTGCTGTGAGGACAGGTCAAAGCATGTTCTGGGCACAAATATGTATCAGTACGATGTTTCTTATGATGACAACGATAACCGTACAATCGAAGCGGCTTACTTCACCGGTGAAAACTACATTACGGGCGCAATCAGTGCAGTCGCATCCGGAAAGGAAGCTTCTGTCTATTTCCTGACCGGCCACGGTGAAAAGACTATTTCCAGCGATTATACAACATTCAATTCCAATATGAAAAACAGAAACTACAATGCACAGGAACTGAATCTTTCTCTTGAAAAAGCCATTCCCGAAGATACTGCCATGCTGATTCTCGCTGCACCCAAGTCGGATTTATCCAATGATGAAACACGTCTTATCAATGATTACCTCGACAACGGCGGAAACATCTGTTTCCTGATGTCTCCCAACAAAGAAAAAGTGAAATACAAGAATATTGAATCTATCATGAACGATTTCGGCATTGCAATGGACTATGACATTGTAAAGGAAACTGATTCTGCACGCTATGTCAACGGTGACCCTTATACTTATCAGGTGAGCATTGTCCGCAACGACAGCGAAAGCTATTCTGTCGACCTTACCAGCGAACTGGCTGATATGACAGACAACGGCTATTTTGCTTTCATGAGCGATTCCAGAAGCTTCTATAATTATCCGAATTCTGATGACTATTCTCTGGAAGTTGGTTCTTTATTGCAGACGGTTTCCACTACGGATGAATACGGCGATTCTGTTTCCACCGCTGTTGGTGAAATCTACGGCGCAACTGACCCCCTTGCCGAAGAAATTACCGGTTATCCGCTGGATTTGGCGATGTATTCCACAAGTACCCTGCGCAACGGCGCAAAAGTTCTCGCAATGGGCAATGCCGAATTTATTGATGATGTCAATGTCTCTCAGGACTACATGATTATTCCTGTTTATCTGATGCTTTCTTCCATGAGCTGGATGCATGACAGTGATTTGGTTCTGGATATGGGCATTGCTGATAAAGAACGTGACTATGACTCTATGAACATCAATTCTGAATCTGCTGCCAATACCACTATGATTATCTTCATCGCTGTACCGATTGTCATCGGTCTGATTGGCGCAGGCGTATGGCTGAAAAGGAGATATTCTTAATCATGAGTACAAAAAAACTGAAAGCATTTATTATTGCGCTTGTAGTGCTCCTTCTTGCCGGAACTGGTGCTTATATCGCCGTAGATACACTCAAATCCAGAGAAGAACAAGCTGTTCTCGAAGAAGCAAAGTCTCTCCAGCTATTTGACTTTGATGAAGACAGCATCGACAAAGTAGAAATTCAAGTTCCGGATTATCATTTCACAGTGGAAAACACTGCGGACGGCTGGACAATCACCGATACCAACTATGAACATGAACTTGCTCTGAATACTTATTATATCAATACACTCTGTTCTTACATGAGCGACCTGACTGCCCTTAAAAAACTGAATGTCAGCACGGAAGAATTAGCCGGCTACGGATTTGAAACGTATTATCCCCTGACATGCTATTCCGGCAGTACAGCTTATACAATCTACATCGGGAATCCTTCTGCCACGGAAGAATATTTCTATATTATGCGTCCGGATGATTCTACAGTCTATGCGATTGACTTCAACGAAGGCGAAGTGCTCAAAGGCGGGCTTTCTTATCTGAAAGACCCCTACATGATTAGCTGGATGGATGTCAATATCAACTATGTCCGGCTTGACCACAAGGGAGAAATTTCTTTTGAAATCGAAAAAGATGACAGCAACCGCTGGCAGATGCTCGCACCGATGAAACATGCTCCTTTAAATTCTGCCAATATCAATTCTATGCTGACTACTGTCACCCGACTGCAAATTGAATCATTCATCACCATGGCTGAAAGTCCGCAGGATTTAATTGATTATCATCTGGATACACCTGCTTATCAGTTCACTCTGAAAACCGATTCCGGCGAAACTATGACAATTGATTTTGCCGATTTCACTAAAGATGACAGCAGTGCTTATCTTATCTATGAAGAAACCGGACAGATTGCCTCTATGGACATCGGCAGTGTTTCATTCCTGCAAACCGAAGCGGTTGCCCTGATGACGGATAAAATCTATTCTCCGGATATTTCCGAAGTTTCTGCTTTGGATGTTACTGTAGATGATACCCGTTTCTCCATGAAAATGGACTGGGACAACAGTCAGGCGTTTTTCATTCCTGCGGATGCCGAAGAAGTTGAAATCTCCGGCAACACGGATGAACTTCAGAAAACATTCCGAGAACTGTTCCAGACAGTTTCCAACCTGACTTACGATTCTCTGGATATTGATGCTGATATTGATGAAACGGCTGAACCTTCTGTTATTTTTCATTATACGCTCACGGACGGCACTGAAACCGAAATCACGCTTGTGCCGGTAGATGATACTTTCTATCAGTCGTTTATTGATGGTGAATATACCGGAAAAATCGTCCGCAGACGTGCGCTGTCCGGAACTGCTGGTGTTCTGACTTACCATGAAAAATTAACTGACCTGCTCCAGATGGCTTCTGATACGGAATGATACAGACTTTTCGCACTTTTGTGCAAAAATGTATCCCTTTTGTTTATTGACATTTTTTTCTCCGATATGTTATAATATAAATAAATTTTTT
>JAFRMZ010000026.1 GCA_017430465.1 Oscillospiraceae bacterium | reverse complement strand
CGCAGAAGGTATTATGAGAATCTCAAAATCGCCGCTTAACCTTTTTGAAGTTTTTGAGGAAAAGTTGTCAAGTATTATTAACAAAATTATTAGTTGCTGATTATCTCCATAAGATAGAAATGCATAATGTATAACAAAAATGCTCTCTGTATCACCACAGAGAGCATTTCCATTTATTCAAACAAATAATCTATGATAGCATCAATAAACATATCTATTGTAGCTTCATATTCTTCTACGTAGAGCTTATCCTTCCCATGGCGTATCAGAGAGAGCGACTTGGTGAAATTTGCAAATACCTTCCAGTTCACATCCGCTTTCAGACCTGAAAGACATCCAAGTACCCACTTTGAAGTCTGCTCATCATTCTGTTCATTTTTCCAGTATTCCGACTTCCAGCGTGAACGGAGAATATCAATCTCCTCGTTGCTCAGATACTGAAATACGTCATTATCCTCCAGATAGCTCCTGCGAAGATAGCTGCGGAACTGCTCTTTGTCAGCCTTGCTGTTTGCAGTCAGCTCCTCAAATGCCTCCTTGACCGCCTGCCTTTTGTAGATTACAAGCTGATAAATAAACTCCTCTTTTGATGGAAAAAAGTTGTAGAACGTTCCCGTGGCGATGCCGGTTTTCTTGGCAATTTCGGAAATCGAGGTTTTTTTCATTCCGTGCTGTTTTATCAGTGCAAAGCCTGTCTCCAGAAGCTGCGTCCGTATTTTGTCACGCCCTATTTTATCGAATATCTGCGGCATAATGGGTTCTTTCCTTTCTGTGTGTTTTTTATAGTATACACGATTTTCAAGGATTTGTCAATGAACAAATCTACCAAAATATTCATTTAGGTATTGACAAAACGGTCAGTATATGCTATTATAATAATGTGAACAAATTTATATTTATATTCATTTAATCATTTTGAAAGGAAGGGAACGCTTATGGCGTTATTGGAGATTAAAGGATTGCAAAAGGCATTCAAGGACGTAAAAGCTGTAAACGGTGTCAATCTGTGTATCAGTGAACAGGAGATACACGGCATTTTAGGTCCGAACGGTGCAGGCAAAAGCACAACGCTCAACTGTCTGCTGGGACTTCTGCCGTATGATGCAGGAGAAGTTACTTTTGAAGACGGTGTCGGAATCAGAAAGTGGAGCAAACATATCGGCTATGTTCCGCAGGATTTAGCACTCTATCCTGAACTGACTGCAAGGGAAAATGTGCGTTTTTTCTGCTCGCTGTACGGATTCAAGGGGGCGGAGCTTCATGATAAAGTGGAGAAAGCACTGGAGCTTGTAGGGCTCGAAGATGTTGCCGACAAAAAGTCTGGTGAATTTTCCGGCGGTATGAAACGCAGGCTCAATCTTGCCTGTGGCATCGCACATTCGCCGAAGCTTATCATCATGGACGAACCAACGGTTGGCATTGACCCACAGTCAAGAAACCGCATTCTTGAAAACGTTAAAGCACTGAATGAAGCCGGTGCGACAATTCTTTACACTACTCACTATATGCCGGAAGTCGAGGAGATTTGCAGCAAGGTCACAATCATCGACCATGGAAAAGTCATTGCAACCGGTACAAAATCTGAAATCATCGGTCAGCTTGGAAGTGATACAGAATTGACACTGGATTTTGGGGAAGATGCCGATGTTTCTGCATTTACGGAAAGTGCCTCTCAGATGGGAAGCGTCCACAGTGCCAAAACCGATGGTGGAAAGTGCATCATCAAGCATTCCGAGGACGATACGCTTTTGGAAAAACTCATGAGTACAGCACATCAATACGGTCTGCGTGTGCGGAGCATTTCCGAGCAGGAAGCAAGCCTTGAGGAGATTTTTCTTGACCTGACAGGCAAAGCTCTCCGTGACGGAAAGTAGGTGCTGAAATGCTTGGAGTGATACTGAAAAAGGAATTAAAGGCATTCTTCACAAATAAAGGTAATCTGGTATTCATGTTTTTTCTGCCAATCCTGCTGATTTCAATCTTCAGCTTTGCACTTGGCGATTATGTCAAGGCGGAGTATGGAACATTTAACGGTGGCAGAGTGCTGTTTATTGATGAGGGTGTATCGCCGGAAATGTCTGAGAAATTTGCGAGGATAAAAGAACAAATCTCCGACGCAACCGGTGTGGTGTTTGAGCAGGTCACAGATATACCGACAGCTAAAAAACAGGTAGAATCCAGTGAAGCCTTCGGGCTTATCACTGTTACCGGACAGGGCTTTGATTACTTCCGCAGTGAGTTCAACGAACCGGAGGGTGCAAAAACGGTACGAAGTCTGTTCCTGCAAATGGCGGAGGGCAATATCAGCAATACCGCCAGCCAGAAGATACAGCATATCACACTTAAAGCCGACAGGCCAGATGCAAAGAAATACTATACATTTTCGGGGCTTGCGTTCTCAATCCTGTTTATGGGATTGCTGGTGGCACATTCTGTTTTTGATGAAAAGGCTTATGGAACAATCACCAGAATACAGCTTTCCCGTGCGGGAATCGGTGTGATGCTGCTTTGCAAAGTCCTGACTGGCATTCTCTGCGGCAGTGTGCAGATACTTTCAGCATTTGTATTCTCATCGCTGGTACTTGGTGTAAAATGGGGCGGAAAAACGGCACTGATTTTCCTGCTTCTGCTGATGCTGGTACTGTACAGTGCAGTATTCGGTGCAGTCGTGGGAAACCTTGCAAAAAATAAATCCATGTGTCAGAGTGCTGTCCTCATGGTATCCATGCTGTGCGGCTATCTCGGCGGCTCGGTCACACCGCTGTATCTGCTGGAAAATATGCCTGTGCTGAATATCATCATAAAGCTCAGCCCTTTGTATCATCTGAATCGGGCTGTCACAGCACTGTCGAACGGTATTCTTGACCGCAGTACATTTTATACAGTGCTTGTGCTGACAGGGCTTTCAGTGTTCATGTTAGTACTGTTCATGCTGACAAGAAATAAAACAAATGCCGGAAAGGAGACTGCCGCATGATACAGGTGATATGCAATACATTTTG
>JAFRMZ010000218.1 GCA_017430465.1 Oscillospiraceae bacterium | reverse complement strand
ACGTGACAAAATATTCAGCACTCGTGAGGCTTCTTTCATGTTCTGGATTTCTGCCCAGCGTGTCAGACCTGCGGATTGACTGATATGCTCTTGAGTAGTATCAATAATCTTTGTATGATTGATTGTAATTTGGTGAAACATCTTGATTCTGTCTGAAATTTGCTTTGGCTCGTAGTACCATCCTAAAGTTTTTGCTCTCGTGAATCTCTGCTGACTTTCCATACGAAATTTTAAGCTGATTTTCTTTTCAGGTGCATAGGCAACTTCAATGCCGGATTCTGTACACTTTTTCAGAAAGTCCTCAAAATTTGCTGATTTCATAATACAGTCATCAATCATATGCCGGAGTTTGGCTTTCCACGATAAGCCTTGACGGTTCATATCCCATTCATAATGAGATTTTCCCTTACTTTGTTCAGGGTTCTGAATCACTGACAAGCCATGTTCTTCACACAGTTTGTCACTTATCTGCCGGAGCGTTTTCCATGACTTTTTACTGCCTTTGTTTTGGAGCGTTTCAAATGATTTGCCATTCATCATGTTGACATTACAGAATATCAAATGATTGTGAATGTGTGCCTTGTCTGTATGCGTGGCAAGCACAAACTGATATTCTTCTCCGAGAAGTCGCTCTGCAAGTTCCATACCAATCTGGTGAGCAAGTTCAGGTGTAATTTCATCAGGCTTGAAACTCTGAATCACATGCTGGCAGAGAACTGTACTTCTGCTGCTCCATGCCGCTCTGACCTGTTGGAACATCTTAGCCGCTTCCTGCGGATTGTCACTACACCCAAAACTGCTGACAAGTATTCCGGAATCTGTTTTTTCCGGATTCACGATGTACTCTACGGCACGAGCTTCTGTAGTTCGGATTGCATGAATACTTGTTGTTGCCAAATTTCTTTCACTCCTTTTTTTAGCTCGTCAATGTCAGACTGATAGATAGTTCCGGTAGTGTTCACACGTTTTGCAATCTGATTTACATTTGCACTGATTCGATTTATTAAAGCAAGCATTTTCTGCTGTGGTTCTTCGTTCATGCAAACGGTTAATTGTTGTTTTCCCTGTCGGCGGAGATATGCTCCGAGGCTTTTATATCCGGCTTGTTCGGCAAGGCTTTTTATCTGTGCATACTCGTCCAGACTCATCCGGACAGATACGACTTTGGTCTTATTTTTCTGATTGGATTTCATTTGACTTGACTCCTTTTATGGATAATTATGGTATTTGTATAAGGGGTTTCAGGGGAAAAATTACCCCTGACAAGCAGGGGATTCTGGTGGAATCCGACCGATTGTATGACATCGGTCAGTGCTTGCTACAAGAGTTTTTGACTCCTTTGATTGATAGTTCATTTCTGAAATAAGAGCCTGCAAATCTGGTTCCTACAAGAGTTTTTGACTCCTTTGATTGATAGTTCATTTCTGAAATAAGAGCCTGCAAATCTGGTTCACAGGCTCTTTTTCTGAGTGACTCAATAGAGATTGTTCAGCTTTTTGACAGCATTGTGTTTCTGTTCATCAATGACATGATAGTACACTCTCAGCGTTGTTGAAACGTCTGAATGTCCGAGCAATTCCGAAACAACTTTAATATCCTCGCCCATGCGAATCAGAGAAGTGGCGAACGTATGCCGGAGAGCGTGAACAATATCAACTGCCCCTGTGATGTTACAGGCTTTCAGAATGGATTCCATTGTTCTGAAAATTCTGTTCGGCTGTACAATGGTATGCTCCTCAGTTGTGATAACTCTATACTTGTCGTTGCAGACAACTTTCAGATTTTTGAGAGCTTCAATGGCATTATCATTCAAAGTAATGTATCTGACTGAATGACTTGTTTTCGGAGATTCTTGGTCGCAGACTTCATAGCGTTTCTTATGCTCATCATGTGTCTTATGTGCGGATACTGTGCCGTGAATATAGATATGTCGTTTCTCAAAATCCACATCACTCCATTTGAGATACAGAGCTTCGCCTAATCTCATGCCTGTATTCAGAATCAGGATAATCACATATCCATAACGGTGTTTCAGCTTGCCGTTTTTATAGCAAGAGGTTGATTCTGTGACGATTTTTGAAATTTCTTCCTGAGAATAATTGAATACTGCTTTTGGCTTTTGTGTAGCTGTCGGAAGAATTACACCCTCAACAGGATTTCGGAGAACTTCTCCTTTGATAACTCCTAACTTCATGCAAGAGTTTAGATTATTATATGCTTTCTTGACGGTGCTGTAAGAATTGGAGTTCATCAGATTGTTAATCATTCTCTGCACATCAGAAGAAGTTAGGGAATTGATTTGAATATTTCCAATTTCAGGGAATATCTGCCATTTCAAGGACTGCTCTACTCTGTCATAGCTTGCTGGTTTAAGAACAGGCTTTTTGACCGTTTCAAGCCAATGTGTCATATATGTCTGGACGGTCATTCGCTTGACATTGGACAAGTCATATTTAGCAGCTTCTTCTCGTTTCTCTTTGGCTTTGCGACGAACTTCAGCTTCTGTTTTGCCATATACAGTCACACGTTTATTATTACTAACAGTCACCTTGATTTCATAAAGTCCGTCTTTGCGGAGTGTTGCCTTCTGTTTTGCCATGATGATACCTCAGAACAGGAATTCTTTTCCGGTGTACTGCTTTACCCATGTATCGAACTGTGATTTCTCGACACGGTACATGCCACCGATTTTGATAGCCGGAAAACCGTCAGAATTGAACAGCTTATAAACAGAAGTACGGCTAATCTGCATGATAGTCATGATGTCCTCCGGAGTGTAGAATGCTATTTCGGGTTTCGGTGCTTTTTCTTTTGCGTATCTGTACATAATAAAATTTCTCCTCTCAATGTTGTAATTTATCAGATTTATGTGCCAAACGTCCAATCGTGATAAAATGTCGTATTTCAGTCGATTTCATGTTTTCCAAACGTTCGGCATACGTTGTTTAATCGAATTGATTTTTGCCCAATCGTTCAGCAATTTCTGGAAAGGCAATGGGGATTAATTGTATAAAATCCCTTACTTCTGCCGTTATACTGATTTTTAGGAGGCATATAGAACTGGATATAATTATGTTTTTCCAGTTCCAGAAGTGCATCTGTCAGTCGTTCTTCGGACAAACGATTCCGAATATCTTTATTGATTTGACGAACTGAAATTGTGTTGGTATTTTCTTTTTTACAGCGTTTAATTAACTTTTCCAGTACAAAATCTGTATCGGTATTATATTTATCACAGCCAAGAATCTTCATCGTCTGAGAAATGAAATATTCTGAAAGAAAGATAGCGTGTAGCATGGTGTTTCCGTCAACAGGCTTGTGAATGTCCTGACACTCTGCCAGATGGAGCAGTCCAGCAATACGGAGTGTCCTTCCAGCAGATTTTCCGAAATAATCACGGTATTCTTCAAATTCCCCGCCTTTTCCGAGTCTGCCCTCAATCGTATTATAATAGTCAGCAAATAAGATTCTGGATTCTTTGGTGAGTGTCAAGCAGGTGTCTTGTTCTGTAGCAGGAAGTTTCAGCAGAGCATGAATTAGTTGGCGATATGCCGTTTCAGCTTGACAAAACTCAATGCTTTTCTCAGGTTGCTGCATAGGACTTAAACTTCTTGTGCCGATTCTGCTTTCAGGCAGACAATAGATAAATCTTTGTGTCAAGCCTTTTCCAGTAAATGATGCGTTACTCAGTAAGCTGGACAGGACTTTATACTGTGCAAAAATGCCAACTGTAAGTGTGGCTCTTGGAATTTCGACACATCTTGTCATACGGTCAACAAAAATACTCTGACCGTCATAAGCACACAAATAAGTATTAATATTGCTGTTATTTTCAGAATATAATCCAGCAGCTACATCAAAGATACCGCCTTCATCACACATGATGCCAATTTTACCGCCCTGCTCCTGTAACAAGTCCGTTAATGCTTCGTTCGTGGAGTCAGTTGTCATCAAACGGAGTGCGTGCATTTCCTGTATCTTAGCAATTTCCTGATTGATTTTTCGGATTTCGTCAGGACTGCCACCTTTTTTCTTGGCATTATTTTTCTTCATGATAAGTGATTCACGAATATCAATATTATTCTGAATCTCCATAGCATGAGCTTGATTATATTGTTGAACATATTCATTAACAGGACGAATCATAGCCTTGAATACTGGAGATTTGCCCTCACTTGGGTCGGCAATAATGCAGACATACAAGTTTAATTCCTCTGTCCATGTATCGGAGAATCTGATTTTGGCTTTCTGCTGACAGCAAAGCGACAGAATCGCCAGAGAATATGTTGCCGCCATGTCCGGAGATACCATGATTTCTTCTGAAATCAGGTTGACATAGTTCTGAATTGCCGATGGAAGATACTTTATCGGAAAGTCAGGAGTTCTGTCCGGTGGTCTGAGGGGCAGAGGTGGTGTCATTGTTTTTTCGTTCTGAATATCATTATTCATGAAAAATTTCCCCTTTCAAAATTTTTATTGACAATCCCTAAGAACTGTGTTATAATATTATCAACGAGATATTTGAATGTCACTAAAAATATTATATGCTATTAAAATAGCATTGTCAATAGAATCTGATAAAATTTTATCATTTTCGTATCATTGCACAAAACAAAGGAGTATTTTTATATGTTTTGGACAAAATATGAAAATCTGTGCGAACAGAACAGCTTAAAGCCTAGAGATGTTGCTCGTGAACTGGAGATTGCTCCGGCAACTGTCACAAAATGGAAAAATGGTGCTGTTCCAAATTATGAAATGCTGTCAAAGATTGCAAATTATTTTAGTGTGACAGTAGATTACCTTGTCAATGAGGAAGATATTGATATTAACCTGAAAGAAAAACGTAAATCAGGTGTATTCAAGACTTTGCTTGCCATTCCCGAACGATGGGCGAGTCTCAGACGTGGTGGAACGATTGACACGGCTCAAATGCTCAGAATCATGGAGTATGTTAATTGTGATATGTATTTCATCAATAATAGGCAGATAATCGAATACAAGCCGGCAGGAGAATATCAGATAGAGCATATTTTCGATACCGAAACACTTCATGATATTCTTGACATTATGGACTGTTGTGCGGATTCTAATGCCTATCAGGATTTGCAGATACAGCTTTCCAGAATCGCTCTGTATCATTTGAATCAGAAAGGCTATTCTTCTGAGAAACTGCTTGCTGATTTACATTTGCATTCCGCAAAACTTCGATTTTTGTATACCGGAGTGGAAAATAAAGATAAAACTATCAATTATGGACTGAATTACTCTGACCTCTCTATGCTCCGGCAGGAAACTGGTTTGAGTTATCAGTATATGTTCACTGGAATTGAGCAGACACTAATTGAAATTTATAAGAATAGCAACAAATAAACGATTGGACAAGAATCAAGTCGGTTGGTCAATGTTGCATCAACGGCTGGACAAAAAGAAAAACTGTCAAAATTGGCTTGAATTCAGAATTATAGTCTAATGTTAGAACGATTGAACGGTTAGATGAGATTTTATTATGATTAGAATGAAGAAGGAGCATTTCAATGAAACTTAGTATATGGTTACTTGATGCATTACTTCCAGATATATCTACTAATAAAAATATTGTATGGGCAACTGATGATTATATTGATTATGGTGATTCTTACGCTCCAGAATGTCAAATTATCGCTGAACAGATTGTGAATGGAGATATTTCTCTGATTCGTCCTCGTGTTGAAAAGACTAAAGAGCAACAGACCGACCGTACTCGAAACAAAGCAGAAGTATTCACACCATCATGGATATGCAATCAGCAGAATAATCTGATTGATGAACAATGGTTCGGCAGACCAGATGTCTTTAATATAACTGATAATAAAACATGGAAAAGTACACAAGGAAAAATCTTATTTTCAAATGAAACAGGGAAAACATGGCAGGATTATGTAAAAGCCAAACGCATGGAGATTACCTGTGGTGAAGCTCCTTATTTGGTAAGTCGCTATGATACAGCTACAGGGGAAATCATTTCAGATGTGAACGAACGGATTGGACTTCTTGACCGGAAACTCCGTGTTGTAAATGAAAATACAGATAATCCTACTGATTGGTTCAAATGGATTAAATCTGCCTATCAAAGTATTTATGGCTATGAATATCAAGGAGATAATCTTCTGTTAGCAAGAGAAAATTTGATGATGACATTTATAGAAAACAAAATATATAAATTTGGCAAAGAGCCGTCTGAAAAAGAAATCAAGTCTATTGCAGAGATTATTTCATGGAATCTGTGGCAGATGGACGGTCTGACCTATACAGCACCATTCAGCGAAACTGAACACATCAATGAAGAAATCCAGTTTGCCCTCATTGGTTCTGATGATGAGCCTGAAATTATTAAAGAGCCTGTTTTCTGTATCATAAAAGACTGGACAAGTAAAGATAAGAAAAAAACGATAGAATATCGCATGTTAGTAAAAAAAGGGTGATGTATCATGAATAATCAATTTACAGATTCGTTTTCTTACAAACTGATATATATTTTCACAATTGATGATAACAAACACAAAGGACTGCTCAAAATCGGTGATGCAACACTAAAGTCAAGCGAAAGCATCGAAAATCTGCCGCCAAACTGCAAACTT
>JAFRMZ010000217.1 GCA_017430465.1 Oscillospiraceae bacterium | reverse complement strand
CTTATCAGCAAAAGGAGAAAAAGAAAATGAGAAACACACGGAAAATCGGAGTGTTTCTCAGCGGAATACTCCTGATTTCAGGCTTTGGCATGAATCTGACAGCAAAAGCCCTTGACAACGGCATTTATACGGCGAAATGTACGCCTTATTATGTGCATCCGGTCACGGGAACGGTTGAGAACAGAGGCGGAATTGATTCTGTCGGCATCGGTCAGCCGATGACGGACAGTGCCACTTATCCCGAAGCACTCATTGAAGTTGACCCTGATGGGAATGTCTTTGCAACTGTTCGGCTCAGTCTGATGGACAGTATCGAGAATGTCGCTTTCAAGGTGCAGGCGGACGGAAATTCCCCATTTTATGACGTTTCCTATGATGTGATGCAGGAGAATCTTGATGCCAATACCACGGATTTCAGAATGCAGATACCGAACGAAAACAGCTATTTAAGGGCGAATTTCTATGTTGTTCCCATGTCAAGAGATGTCATTTATTATATTGGATTTTCTGATTTCCAGTCCGGAAGCAGTGATTTCATCACGAGTGTGGAGGTAGTTCAGCCGACCGAATCTCCGCAGGAAGAGCCACAAAATGAACCAATTGAAGAAATTCAGGAAACACAAGTTCCGGAAGAAACTCAGCCGGAAACAACTGTTGAAACAGAAGTACAGACAACTACTGCCGAAACTCAGGCAGTCACGGAAAAAGTCACAACAACTGTAACTGAAACAGAATCGCAGACTGAAACCGAAACTTCAACTGTTGTCACCACAACCGAAACTGAAGCAACTGTAATATATACCGAAAATGGCGATGAACCTATGCCGAGTGTCGGTGGTAATGCTGACAATCCCAGAAACGGTGTCATGATTTATGACGAAAAAGGAAATCTGATGCAGTTGTCTGACGTTATCGGCGGTACATCAGCAGAAATCACCCCTGAGCCGGAACAAAATAATTCCAACAATGGCTTTGGAGTTGGTGTGCTTGCCGGAGTGGGTGGTGCTGCTGTGATTGGCGGTATCATCTTCACAGTGACCAGAAAGAAGGGCAGTCAATGAAATTCAGAAAAATAATAGTATTATCAGTTTCGGCATTGATTTTATCGGTCATGTCCGGATGTGTTGACCAGCACCCCGAAACACAGGCAACTGTTAATATCACTGAAAACACAAGGCTTGTAGCCACTTCTCCGGCAACGGCTGATATTACTGACCGTCTTAATCTTGATTTAGTCGGTGTCTGTGATACGAATTTAAGCACGATTCCGGAACGGTATGATGATGCTGTGAGAGTCGGCTTGGCAATGTCGCCAGATTCTGAAATTATCGCTTCACTGAATCCTGATTGGGTACTCAGTCCGGCAAGCCTGAAAAATGATTTACAGCCGAAATATGCGGCAATCGGCACAAAATCCATCTTTCTGAATTTGGAAAGTGTCGAGGGAATGTACCGGAGTATTGACGATTTAGGGCAGATTTTCGGCAGACAGGAACAGGCACAAGCCATGATTGACGAATATCAGAAATTTATCGAAGAATATAATCAGAAAAATGCTGACAAAACAAAGCCGAAAGTTCTTGTATTGATGGGCTTTCCGGGTTCGTACAGTGTGGCAACGGAAAACAGCTACACAGGTTCGCTTGTCAGACTTGCCGGAGGAATCAACGTTTATCCCGATGAATCGGCAGATTATATCATTGCAAATACAGAGGACATTATTCAGAAAGACCCTGATATTATCGTCTGCACGGCTCATGGCGGACTTGATGAACAGGCATACAAGCACCTGAAAGATGATTTTGCCAACAACGACACTTGGAAACATTTTAGAGCCGTTGAGGAAAATAAAGTCTATTATCTGCCGAGCAGTCTGTTCAGCATGAGTGCGAATTTCGATTATCCGGAAGCCCTCGAATATCTACAGCCGATACTTTACGGCGAAGAATAGGGGGAATCGTTTTGATAAAGAAAAGCAGAATTTTCACAGCCTATCTTGTGACAGCCATTCTCCTGCTGATTTTATTCGTGATTGCAGTCAATACCGGAAGTTTGAAAATTACTCCGGTACAGTTGTTCAAAGGTTTATTTGTGGCTTATGATAAAGATGTAGCAACTGTCTATGATTTGCGTTTTCCGAGAATTTTTATATCCATGCTCGGCGGTGCGGCAATGGCAGTATCAGGCGTATTATTGCAGGCGGTCATGAAGAATCCGCTGGCTGACCCCGGCATTATCGGCATCAGTTCCGGAGCAAGTTTTATGGCGGTGATTGTGACAGCATTGTTTCCGCTTCTGTACAATTTTACGCCATTATTCGCCTGTATCGGCGGATGCGGTGCGTGTGCATTGGTCTATCTGCTGTCATGGAAATCAGGATTAAGCCCATTAAGGCTGATTTTGGTTGGAGTGGCAGTCAATACTATGTTCACGGGATTGATGAACGCTTTCAACTCCGGCACAGGCTCGAATTATTCCGGTGTGGCAAGTATCGTGAGTGCCAATATTACGCAGAAAACATGGTCTGATTTCAAACTTCTCGTATGCTATGCAGTTGTCGGCTTGATTCTTTCGCTGTGCGTGACAAAATACTGCAATCTGCTGAGTTTGGAAGATAAAACCGTCCGTTCGCTCGGTGTGAATGTGACAACAATTCGACTGATAATTTCATTTATTGCCTGTCTGCTTGCCTCAATTTCAACGGCTGTGATTGGACCTGTCAGCTTTTTAGGCTTGATTGTTCCCCATATTGCACGGCTTCTGATTGGAAGCAATCACGCTGCCCTGATGCCGTACACCATGATTTTAGGAGCGTTTACATTTCTTTTAGCTGATACGGTCGGCAGAACAATTTGCTATCCTTACGAAATCAATGCGACTGTCATCATGGCAGTTGTCGGCGGACCGTTCTTTATTTTCCTGCTGAGGAGGTCAGATAAGCACAATGGCTGATGTATTTGAAATCGGGAATCTGGAATTTGCCTACGGCACGAATGAAGTCATCAAGGGGCTTTCTGTGAAAATCGCAGAGGGAAAAGTCACCACTCTGATTGGTGCGAACGGATGCGGAAAATCCACATTATTCAATTTGATTACCAAAAATCTGAAACCCAAAAGCGGAGAAATTCTTCTGCGAAATCAGAATGTTTCCGGCATGAAACTGCGTGATTTCGCCAAACAGGTGGCAATCGTGCATCAGTACAATACTGCTCCGGAAGATATTACTGTCGAAAAATTAGTCGCTTACGGCAGAACGCCTCATCACGGATTCGGAATGTCTGCCAATACCAGCGAAGATGAAGAAAAAATTCAGAGAGCTTTAGAAATTACAAACACGCTGAAACACAAAGACAAGCCTGTTTCACGATTGTCAGGAGGTCAGCGTCAGAGGGTGTGGATTGCTATGGCTATCGCTCAGGATACAAAAATTTTATTTCTCGATGAACCTACCACATATCTGGATATTCGCTATCAATTACAGATATTGAAACTTGTGCGGACACTCAACGAGGAACACGGAATGACAATCATCATGGTACTGCACGATATTAACCAGTCGCTTTATTATAGTGACGAGATTATCGCCATGAAAAACGGAAAAATCTGTTCGCAGGGAGAACCAAAGAAAATCATCACATCGGAACTGATTCAGGAAGTTTATGGAATTGACCTGCAAATTTCCGATTTGCACGGCAAGCCGTTTGTCCTGCCTGTACAGAGCATTTCATGAAGGAAGGGATAGCCATGAGAGATGAAACTCTTGAAAATTACCTGAAAACTATTTATCAGATTCAGCAGAAAAAAGGTTCTGTCTACGCTGTCAATATCGCAGAGGAACGGAATATTTCAAAAGCTTCTGTCAGCAGATGTGTCCATATTCTGACAGAAGAAGGCTATCTTCTCACAGATGATGAAAGATGCCTGATTCTCACCGAAAAAGGCAGAAGATGTGCCGAAGAAGTCATTCAGCGATATGAATTTTTCAGGATACTTCTGCTCCGGCTTGGTATTCCTGCTCAGACTGCTGAACAGGATGCCTGCCGTCTGGAACACGCAGTCTGTCCGGAGTCGTTCGGTGCGCTAAAAGCCTGTTTTTACCTAAAATCAGAGGTGAACCAATGAAATCCAGAAAAATATCACGGAAAATTCACAAATTTATGATAGAATAAAGTTATCCCAGATTAACTGAAAGGAGAAATTGTATGGAAAAAATATACATTATTTCTGGAATTATCGGAAGTTTGTGTTTTGCACTGGGTGATACGTTGACCCGACTCCGTTAGGCGAAGGCTTCGGCGTGATTACCAGAGGACATGGAAAAGGCTATCCGCAAAACCGTTTTACTGTCACGCTCGGCACTGCGGCAGCCGGAGTTGTATTTCTTTATTTCGGTATGACACATATTGGTGACATTGCAGTGAATGAAGCCCTGAAACAGACAAGAAATATCTTTATGCTAATGATATTTTGAAAAAAATTTTTAGATAAGGAGATGTGATACAATTGTTTGACAAAAGATTAACAGAACTATGTCCGGAAAGCAAGAAATTTATTGTGGGAAACATTATTTTTCAATGGCTGGAATTAATTTTAAATGCCGTAATGATTTTAACGACAGCAAATGTCATACAGTATTTTTCTCACAAAGAATTGGGTTGGTCTGGTTTTGATTTAAAAATTCCGGTTATCATTATTCTGATTACAGTATTTATTCGATTTTTCACAACACAATTTGCAACAAGAATGAGCTATCTTGCGTCCAAAACAGTGAAACAAAAAATGCGTGAACTGATTTATAGCAAACTCCTGAAACTCGGCAGTAAATACCGTGAACAGGTCACAACGGCAGAATTAGTTCAGGAATCTGTAGAGGGTGTCGACCAGTTGGAAAGCTATTTCGGCTTGTATGTTCCGCAGTTTTTCTATGCGTTTATCGCACCGATTACATTATTTTTCCTGTTCGGATTTGGCGGAAGCTGGGCGACTGCGACTGTACTTTTAGTTTGTATTCCGTTGATTCCGGGGGCAATCATGATGGTGCAGAAAATCGCTAAAAAATTATTATCGAAGTATTGGGGACAGTATGCACAGCTTGGCTCTACATTTCTCGAAAATTTACAGGGCATGACAACTCTGAAAACGTATCAGGCGGACGAGTTCAAAAACAAGCAGATGAATGAGGAATCAGAACATTTCCGCTTTGTGACGATGAAAGTCTTGACAATGCAGTTAAATTCTATCATCATCATGGATTTCTTTGCTTACGGCGGTGCGGCACTTGGAATTTTAATGGCAACAAAAGCATTTGTCAACGGAAATTTGCCGCTTGCCAACTGCATTTTTATGATTCTGCTGTCTGCTGAATTTTTCCTTCCAATGCGAAGATTAGGCAGTTATTTTCATGTTGCCATGAACGGCATGGCGGCAAGCGATAAAATTTTTAAATTCCTGAATTTAGACGAGCCTGCCGAAAAAACAGAAACAATCCCTCAAAATATCAAAGAAATTAAACTTGACAACGTTCATTTTTCTTATGATGAAAGCCGTGAAATTCTGCACGGAATCAGCATGACAATTCCTGAAAAATCTTTTATTGGCATTGTCGGAGAATCAGGCTGCGGAAAATCAACAATTGCCTCTCTGCTGATGGGCAGAAATACCATCAAATCGGGAACTCTGACGATTGGCGGTAAAAATATCAATCAAATCAGTGAAGCAAGTTTAATGCAGAATTTAACGTATATCAGTCATAATGCTACATTTTTCAAGGGTACTGTCAAGGAAAATCTTCTGCTTGGCAATCCGAAAGCAAGTGATTCTGATTTGTGGAGCGTTCTGGACAGGTGCAATCTGTCGGCATTCCTGAAATCTGAAAAAGGTCTTGATACGGTTCTGACCGAAAATGCTGGAAATCTTTCAGGCGGTCAGAAACAGAGATTAGCCCTTACAAGGGCAATTCTGCACGATTCACCTGTCTATATCTTTGACGAAGCCACAAGCAATATTGATGTCGAAAGCGAAGAAGTTATTTTATCAGAAATCCGCAGATTATCGCAGAAAAAGACCGTTATCATGATTTCACACAGGCTTGCGAACGTGGTCAGTGCCGACTGCATTTATGCACTCGAAAACGGCAGTATCGCAGAAGCCGGAGCACATCAGGATTTATTGAACTATAACAATATTTATGCGAAACTCTGGAAAACACAGGAAACACTCGAACAGTTCGGAAAGGAGGCAACAGCATGAAAAAACGTTCAAAAATCGGAACTTTATTGAAAATGCTGACCCTCGTCAAACCTCTGACCGGATTCATGATATTAGCCGTCACTTGTGGAACACTCGCCTATTTAGCCGTGCAGTTTATTCCCGTTTTAGGCGGTTTTGCCGTCCTGAACGGATTAGATTTTCAGACTCCAATCAGCATTACTGCAATCTGGGTTTGTCTGGTGATTTTTGCACTGCTGAGAGCCGTTCTGAGATACACGGAACAGAAAATAAATCATTACATTGCATTCACGTTATTGGCGATAATTCGAGATAAAGTCTTTCAGTCACTCCGGAAACTATGCCCTGCAAAACTCGAAGGGCGTGACAAGGGTGATTTGATTTCCTTGATAACTTCTGATGTAGAATTGTTGGAAGTGTTCTATGCACATACAATTTCACCGATTTGCATTGCGTTTTTGGTTGAGCTTGTCATGTGCCTGTTTATCGGTAGTTATCATTGGAGTTTGGGGGGTTTGGCGTTGTGTGCGTTCGTGAGTATCGGTGTGATTGTTCCACTGATTATCTCGAAAATCAGCGGAAATACAGGCGATGAAATCCGTGGGCAGTCTGGCGAATTAGCAGCTTATGTTCTCGAAAATATCAGAGGTCTTGACGAAACTGTTCAGTATCAGAATGGTCAGAACCGCATGAAGGGCATGAACGATAAAACGCATCAACTGACCGAAAATCAGGGAAAACTTAACAAATTGACGGGCATCAACCTTGCAATCGCAAATACATTTATTCTTGTATTTGATATTTTAATGCTCTGTCTGGCTGCATCACTTTACAGTTCAGGAGCAGTTGCATTTGACGGTTTTATCATTCCATTGATTGCCCTGATGTCCTCTTATGGACCTGTGTCAGCACTGGCGAACCTCGGCACAACTCTGCAAAGCACAATTGCATCCGGAGGTCGTGTGCTTGACATTATCGAAGAAACTCCGGAAACAGAAGAAATCACAGGAAAGCCTGAAATTTCTTTCATGGGTGCAGACTGTCAGAATGTGACGTTCTCCTATGGCGGTGATAAGGTTCTGAAAGATTTCTCCATGCAGTTTCCGGAAAATCAGATTGTCGGAGTGATTGGTAAAAGCGGTTCAGGAAAATCGACTTTATTAAAATTGCTGATGCGATTCTGGAATACCTCTCAGGGAAACGTCAGAATTTCAAATACTGACATCAATCAAATAAATACATCTAATTTGCGTGATATGGAAAGCTACATGACGCAGGAAACACAACTTTTCCAAGATACCATTGCCAATAATATCCGCATTGCAAAGCTGAATGCTACACAGGAAGAAGTCGAAAAAGCGTGCAAAAAAGCCTCAATTCATGACTTTATCATGACTTTGCCGAATGGATATGAAACACAGGTCGGTGAACTCGGCGAAACGCTTTCAGGCGGTGAACGGCAGAGAATCGGCTTGGCAAGAGCTTTTCTGCATGATGCTCCTTTTGTTCTACTCGATGAGCCGACAAGCAATCTTGACAGCCTGAACGAAGCCGTTATCCTGAAATCTCTCAAAGAAGAATCAGCCGGAAAAACTGTCGTTCTGGTATCACACAGAGAATCCACCATGAAAATTGCTGACAAGACATATTCAGTTGAAAACGGGCGTTTGAGCTAAAAACGATAGGAGGAAACTGATGGCAATTAAAAGACTGATATTTCTGATACTGGGACTGATTTGTCTTGCACTTGGCACAGTGGGTGTATTTCTGCCGGTTCTGCCAACTGTGCCGTTCTATATGGCAACAGTATTCTGTTTTTCGCAAAGTTCGCAGAAACTGCATGACTGGTTCATCAGCACGAAACTGTACAAAAAGCACCTGAAATCTTTTGTAGAGAAAAAGGGAATGCTCCTGAAAACCAAAATCAGCATTATCACAACTATTACTCTGCTGATGGGATTCGGCTTCTTCATGATGGCAAGAAAGGGCATCTGGATTCCGTGCATCATCCTTGCTGTTGTGTGGATTTGCCACATTGTTTATTTTGTGTTTGGTGTGAAGACCATCAAAGAAGAAAATTCAGAACAATGAAACAAAAACCAGTCCTGCAATATGGGCTGGTTTTTGTAAAGTGACGAAACACAGGCTTGATTTTTTCACATAATAGTGCTATAATATTGTTAGCTAGTGCTTACTAAAGGAGAAATGTATAATGAAAAAATATGATATTACACAAAAAGTGGAGTTCAGAACAGGTACATACAATCTGAATCAGGATGCAAATTTCAATTTTCAGCTTAACCGTGTCATCATGTGGGACGGGGGGGACCCTGAAGAAATTGCAGATATTTCCCACAGAATCAACAGCAGTGAAAACTGGGTGAAGGCGTTGGAATATCTTGCAAAAAAGGCTCATGCAGAAGGAAGAACTGGAAATGAAATTGCTTGTCTGCGTATGTCAGAGTTTTTTATCTATGATACTGACCCGAAGAAAAAACAGAGGTATCAGCAGGCAGCCGATTTATTTTATGAATATTATGGTGATTATTTTGAGAAAGGTCTTGTAGAGCGTCACAAAGTCCCGTTCGGAAAAGGGTATCTGCCTATCATGTTTGCAAGAGCTAATTCTAAAAAGAAAGGCACTATTCTGCTACACGGCGGAAATGATAGTTATTTCGAGGAATTCTTTTTCCCGATGTTGTATTTCGCTGAAAACGGATTTGATGTATACCTTTACGAAGGTCCGGAACAGGGCGGTGTTCTCCGTGTGCAGAATATGAAATTCACGCATAAATGGGAAATTCCGACAAAGGCAGTGCTTGATTTTTTCAAGCTTGATGATGTGACAATTATTGGTGCATCTCTCGGCGGTTATCTTGCACCAAGAGCAGCGGCGTTTGACAAGCGTATCAAAAAAGTAGTCGGCTGGTCAATTTTTCCAGATTTCTTTGATGTGCTGCTTTGTGACCATCCGAAGCCGGTTCGTGATATGATTGACTTCATGTTTCGCACTGGAATTGATGCACCCATGAACAAACTTTATACAAAGATGATGGAGAAAGATGAGCTTGTCAGATGGAATCTTCTGCATGGAATGTATGCTTATGATGCGGATACTCCTGCTGAATATGTCAGAAAAATCCGCTGTTTCACGCTGAAAAATATTGCTGACAGGATTACATAGGATGTTCTGATTCTCGGTGCAAAGGAAGACCATTTCATTATGCCATATCTGTTCCATAAAGAATATGATCTTCTGAAAAATGCAAAGTCACTTACGCTGCGATTGCTCACCAATCAGCAGGATGCAGGAGCGCACTGCAATGTCGGAAATGCGAAACTTGCACTGAATTCCATGATAAAGTGGATAGAGTGCTGTCAGTCTTAAACCGGAAAGTGAGGGTTTACCATGATGAAATATACCGGAAAATACTGGATAATGCTTGCACCTCTCGTCAGGAGGTCATTGAAATGGCATTATGGAAAAGGCTTTGCCGAACAGGTTATGAAGAAAGCAAAGCCCATTTACAGGGATTTATTG
>JAFRMZ010000216.1 GCA_017430465.1 Oscillospiraceae bacterium | reverse complement strand
TGTGATTCTGACAATTTTGTTTTCCGTCAGGTTATGGGATGTGCAGAGCTTCCAGAACGCCGTGAATCAGTTTGAAAGCGGTATGCATAAAGAATCTCTGCCGTGGGTTCTGGATATCATCGAACGGGTGAAACAGCTTTGGAACTGAGATTTCAGAATTGCAGAATTATTATGGATTTCGGCTTTCCGGCGATGCTGGCAATACTGTTCATGCAGGCGGATGCTGGTTTGCTGAAACAGTCGCTTCTTGTCTGCATGATTCACGAACTGGGACACGGAATCGCTATGTGTCTGACAAAAGCCGGAATTCAGGAAATCCGGCTTTATGCTGTAGGCATCCGGATGAAAACAAATGCCGGTCTGCTTTCTGACAGCAAGCTGTTGGCGGTTTATCTCAGCGGGCCTTTGATGAATTTGCTGTGTGCGGTGCTGTTCCGGAATTTTAATGCAGATATATCTGCTTTGCATCTGGAAATGGGACTGTTCAATCTTCTGCCGTACCGGATTCTGGATGGCGGTGCGGTGTGCGGTGTGCTTCTGGAAAACAGAATATCGCTTTTGCGGTTATGCAGTATTTTTTGTTTGATTCTGTCAGCAGGAAGCATATTTTGCTTGTATTGCTGGAAAATTCAGAATCCTGTGCTGTATCTGATGGCAGTTTATCTGGCATTTTCTGAATTTACAGTTGACAAATTCCCCTCTTTGTGATAAAATAAAAAACGTATGGTATTTTTTTAGAAAGGGGTTATGAATAAAAATGGGGATTAGTACCATCCGGACAATCTTCTATATCATGACAGTTTCAGTAAGCGGGGGATTGTTTCTGTATACTGTCGTTGCAGGCGGTCTGACATGGATAAAAGCTTCCGGTGCAGGCATTTTGCAGTTTCACAAGATTTTTCATCGGATGTTTTATTGGTGTTATTATCTGATTGTTATCATCAGCCTGATAATTTCCGTGCTGAATTTTACAGAGGCGCATTCCTGCCGGAATTTGCTGGAAGCAAGCCGTGCTGTAGGGATACAGGCTTTTATCGCCTATGAGGAAGAAGCTGGAGAAATCCAGATTCTTGACGAAGAACTGTATATGGCACAGAAACAGCAGGAATATCTTGAACAGATGCACCGCCATCAGCAGAACGGTTTTTTCTATCTGTTTATGGGAATGCTCTGGTTTTCGATGATGATGCTCAATACCGGCTTTGTGACTCAGAATGGCTATTATCCGATGGGTTCGCTCAAACCTCGTCAGCTTCTCTCCGAGGCTAAAGACGGCGAATTGCAGTTTTATCTTCTGCCTCTCAAAAGGGGAGAGAGAAATAAGCCTCTGCTGAAAATAAAAGATACCCCCGAAAACAGAAATTATTTTGCATCGCTGATTCAGAAAAGAAAGGGAGTGCACCTCAGCTAATGCTGAATTCCAGAATAGAGCCGTTTCTGCTGGATGTGCAGAAACCGTCACGGTATACCGGCGGTGAAATCGGCGAAATCATTAAGGATAAATCCAAAATAGATGTCCGGTTTGCTTTCTGTTTTCCGGATATTTACGATGTCGGTATGTCGCATCTGGGCATGAAGATTTTATATTCTCTGATTAACGAACGGGAAAATTACTGGTGTGAAAGAGTCTTTGCACCGTGGACAGATATGGAAGAAATTATGCGTCGGGAGCAGATTCCGCTGTATGCACTCGAAAGCGGTGACGAAATCCGGAATTTCGATTTTATCGGATTTACTCTGCAATATGAAATGTCATACACAAATATTCTGAATATGCTGGATTTGGCCGGCATTCCTGTCTTGCAGAAAGACAGGGGAGAACAGATTTCACCTCTGGTAGTCGGCGGAGGCCCTTGTGCCTGCAATCCCGAACCGATTGCCGATTTTTTTGATTTGTTTATTCTCGGCGAAGGCGAAGAAGTGAATCTTGAATTAATGGATTTATATCACAAAATGAAAAAAGCAGGGGCTTCCCGTTCGGAATTCCTGAAATCGGCTTCGCAGATACAGGGCATCTATGTGCCGTCACTTTATGAGGTTGCTTATCATGAAGATGGTACAGTAAAAAGCATCACGCCTCTGGAAGGCGCACCGGAAAAAATTCAGAAGCGTGTTATGACAGATATGAATCAGTCTTATTATCCGGAACAGATTGTTGTCCCGTTTCTGGAAACAATTCACGACAGGGTTTCTGTCGAAGTCCTGAGAGGCTGTATCCGTGGATGCCGGTTTTGTCAGGCCGGATTCCTGTACAGGCCGTTTCGGGAAAAATCTGCGGATGTGATTTGTCAGCAGGGAATTGCACTCTGTCAGAATACCGGTTATGATGAACTGTCACTTTCTTCCCTTAGTACAAGCGACCACTCCCAGATTGAGGAAATTCTTGATAATCTTCTGGAATATACGGAACATCAGCATATTAATTTATCTTTGCCGTCCCTGAGAATTGATAATTTTTCAAAATCCGTGCTTGAAAAAGTAACTACTATCCGGAAAAGCGGTCTGACTTTCGCTCCTGAAGCCGGAACGCAAAGACTTAGGGATGTCATCAACAAAAACGTTACAGAAGAAGAAGTGATGAGAACCTGTCAAATTGCGTTCGAGGGCGGTTACACAACTGTCAAGCTCTATTTTATGATGGGTCTGCCCACTGAAACAGATGAAGATGTTGCCGGTATTGCTGACTTGGCGCAGAAAGTTGTGAATCTGTTCTATGATATGCCGGAACATGCTAAGGGAAAATTACAGGTTTCCATCAGTACAGCGACCTTCGTGCCGAAACCTTTCACGCCTTTCGAGTTTGAACCGCAGGCAACAAAAGAAGAAATCCTCCGGAAACAGCAGATTCTGAAAAAAGCTGTCAAATCCAAGAAAATCAAAACCATGATGCATGTTTCTGACATCAGTCTGATGGAAGCCGTGCTTGCCAGAGGTGACAGAAGAATCTGTTCGGTTATCTATGATGCATGGAAAAACGGTTGTCATCTGGATAGCTGGGATGAGTTCTTCTATGCCGACAAATGGTATGATGCTTTCCGGAAAAATCATCTTGAACCGGCGTTCTATGCCAATCGTACAAGAAGCTATGATGAAATCATGCCGTGGAGTCATATAGATTATCTGGTATCGAAAAGCTTTCTGATTCGTGAAAATCAGAAAGCCCATGCGGAACAGACAACACCGCCCTGCCGTCAGGCATGTTCCGGATGCGGTGCAAATCAGTGTCTGGGGAGGGCTTGCTTTTGAAAGATTACAGAATTGTATTTGAAAAAAAAGGTATCAGCCGGTATATTTCCCATCTGGATTTGAATCGCTGTATGATAAGGGCTGTCCGCCGTTCCGGATTGCCGGCATGGTATACAGAAGGCTTTCATCCGCATTTGTATCTGATGTTTCCGCTGGCACTGTCCCTCGGTCTGGAGAGTGTCTGCGAAATCATGGATTTGCGCCTGACTGAAGAACTTCCTTCAAAAGAAATTCTGGACAAGCTGAATTCTGTTCTGCCTTCCGGACTTCATGCGCTCGAAGTCCGTGAACCGAAAATGTCAGCAATGGACATCACCGGCGCAGAATATCAGGTCAGAATCTTCTGTCCGGATGCGGATGCATTATCCCTCTGGAATGATTTTATCAGTCAGCCGGAAATTCTGATTCAGAAAAAAACCAAAAAAGGCATGAAAGAAATAAATATCAAATCTATGATTACTATCAGAAATATAAATAGGCAGGAAGAAGATTTGCTTCTGACCCTCTGCCTGCCTGCCGGAACTGACGGAAGCCTGAATGTCACTGTTGTGACGGATGCTTTCCAAAATTACGCAGATAAGCCGATTCTAGTGAAATCTGCCTGCCGGACAAAAATTTTTTCTGGAAATCAGCAAGATTTTTTCTAAAAACACTTGCTTTTTTTCTCAAAATATGTTATGATATAAAAGCATTTGAAATCCGTTCTGCGCTCACGCAGAATGAGAGTTAATGCCGTAAGACATTAAACAGGTTCATCCTCTGACGGCGCAGTGCTCTGCTGAATGCACTGCAGTGATGCAAACCGTGTATGAAGAACCGGAATTTTTTAGGAGGAAATTATTATGAACGCATTAGAATTAATCAGCAATTCCAGCATGAAAGAAAATGTACCTGCTATCGAAATCGGTGATACTGTCAAGGTACATGTAAAAATCAAGGAAAGCGAAGACAAGAGCCGTATCCAGATTTTTGAAGGCACTGTTATTGCTAAGAAACACGGCGGTATCAGCGAAACTTTCACTGTAAGACGTGTTGCACATGGCTGCGGTATCGAACGTGTATTCCCGCTTCATTCTCCCGCAGTGGACAAGGTAGAACTGGTTCGTCATGGTAAAGTACGCCGTGCAAAGCTCTACTATCTGCGTGACAGAGTCGGCAAGGCTGCAAAGGTTAAGGAAAAGCTCGTATAATGCACATTCGGCTGTACAAAGGCGGCTGTATGGCTGCTTTTGTACTGCATTCAGCAAGAGGGACAGAATGTCCCTTTTTTGCATATTGTAAGCGTTTTTATTATTTCAACAGCATAATGAGGTGAATTTATGGAATCCGCAGAAGTAACAGAAAAAAATCCGGAAACTCTAAGTCCGGAACAGAAAAAAACAAATCTGTTCAATGATATTGTAGAAATTCTGGAAACCATGCTGATGTCTGTTTTTGTCGTGCTGCTACTGTTTACGTATTTGATTCGGCCTGTTACGGTGGACGGCCGTTCTATGGTGCCGACACTCCAGAATCAGGATAAGCTTGTCATGCGCCGGATTCTGTATCAGCCACATCAGGGTGATGTTGTGGTTGTCAGCAATTATGCAGGACACCTGCTCGACAGTAACGGTAATGTCGTGGAAAGCGGTTCGGCTCTGAACGAAATTCTGATTAAACGGGTGATTGCTGTCGCCGGTCAGACCATCGAAGTCAGAGAGGACGAAGGCCGTGTCTATGTGGACGGACAGCCCCTCGATGAACCCTATGTCAACGAACCGACCCTGACAAATGACGGCGCATTCGATTACCCGATTACTATTCCGGAAGGCTATATTTTTGTTATGGGCGATAACCGGAATCATTCTACTGACAGCCGTAGTTCCTATGTCGGCCTGATTGCCGAAGAAGATGTGCTCGGCAATGCATTTTTCCGCTACTGTTCCGTGCAGACGGATGAAAACGGAAAAGAATCCGTTTCTTTCAGTACAGTCGGCTTTATCGGCTGAAACTGTTCGGGGTAGAGAGAATGAAAGAATATGTACGCTTTTCCAAAAACAGAAAACTGCATCGCTTTATCGGTGAACTGATTGATATTGTCAGCGCAGCTATGATTCCCATTTTCCTGATGATATTATTGTTTACGTATGTGTTCCGTGTGGCAATTGTACAGGGAGATTCCATGCTTCCGACACTCCGGAACGAAGAAAGACTTCTGGTATCCCAGCTTCAGACCAGACCGCATAACGGCGATATTGTTGTTATCAATGCAGATGATGCTGTTCTGTTCGCTGAAAGCGGTTCTCTGTATACTGCCGACGGTCTGCATAAAAGCATTGTAAAGCGTGTGGTTGCAGTCGGCGGTCAGACGCTGGACATCAGCTCGGAAGAAGGCGAAGTCTATATCAACGGCAATCAGGAATCTTATGAAAAAGTAGATAAGCTGATAACCCAGCTTCCTGATTTGGGAAATGCGTTTGAATATCCGTTCACTGTTCCAGAAGGTTTTGTTTTTGTCATGGGGGATAACCGTGATATTTCTCTGGACAGCCGTTATGTCAATGTCGGCCTTGTGCCGGAAGACCAAATCGAAGGAACAGTATTATTGAGATTATACCCTCTGGAAAAATTCGGAACAGTAAGATAGTTCCATACAGATAAGGAGTTCTTATGTCTGAAAATCAAAAAATTCAGATTGGAAATATTCAGTGGTTTCCCGGTCATATGACCAAAACCAAACGTATGATTGCAGCGAATCTGTCACTCGTGGACGGCGTTGTGTCCCTGCTGGATGCACGGATTCCTTTGAGTAGCTGTAATCCCGATTTGACAGAATTAATCACCAGCAAACCCTATATGGTTCTGCTGAATAAATCTGATATGGCAGACCCGAATATCACAAGTCAGTGGGTGCAGTATTACAGAAAACAGGGGATTCCTGCGCTGGCTGTTGACTGCATCAGCGGTAAAGGGACAAAACAGTTTGTCTCGACCGTGAAAGAACAGCTTCTGAAAGATTTGCTCGAAAAAAGAAAAAAAGCCGGTATGGTCGGCCGTCCGATTCGTTTGATGATTGTCGGAATCCCGAATGTCGGAAAATCTTCTTTTATCAATAAAATGGCCAAATCCAAAAGAGCTAAAGTCGAAGACAGACCCGGTGTCACCAGAACCAAACAATGGGTCAAAATTGACGAACAAACCGAATTTCTGGATATGCCCGGTGTACTCTGGCCAAAACTCGATGACCAGCAGGCCGCTGTCCGGCTTGCATTTACCGGCGCAATCCGTGACCAGATTCTCGATACCGAAGCCCTCTCTATGCTTCTTCTGGAGTATCTGCATGAAAATTATCCGGATTCTCTTAAAATGCGCTACAAGCTCGAAACGGACGAAACACATGGCGATAAGTTATTAGAAGCTGTCGGCAGAAAAAGAGGAATGCTTCTTTCTGGTGGCATTGTCGATACTGAACGTGCCTCCGCAACTGTTCTGGATGACTTCAGAGCCGCAAAGCTCGGCAGAATTACTCTTGAACTGCCAACAGTACAGGAGGATGCTTCATGAAAGAAGAAACCCTTCTCCGTCGTCAGGCAATGTTGGACTTCGATACAGCTATGAGGTCAGAACATGGCATCA
This sequence comes from Oscillospiraceae bacterium, assembly GCA_017430465.1. Taxonomy (GTDB): domain Bacteria; phylum Bacillota; class Clostridia; order Oscillospirales; family Ruminococcaceae; genus UBA3855. Next base: position 8,879 of record JAFRMZ010000216.1, on the reverse strand, counting down.
TCTGCGGAATTGATGAAGCCGGCCGAGGTCCTCTCGCTGGTGATGTCTATGCTGCTGCCGTGATTCTTCCCGATAACTGCGACATAAAAGGCCTTGACGACAGCAAGAAAATTACTGAAAAACGCCGTGAATCCTTGTTTGAAGAAATTCAGAAAAAGGCTGTCTGCTGGTGTATCGCTACCGCAAGTGTTGACGAAATTGAAAAATATAATATTCTGAAAGCTTCTCTGCTGGCAATGAAACGTGCGGTCGAGGGCTTGACACAACAGCCCGAATATGCTCTTGTGGATGGCAATCAGCTCCCGTCACTTTCTGTACCGACAGAGTGTATCATCAAGGGCGATGCGAAATCCGCTTCGATTGCTGCGGCTTCCATTCTGGCTAAAGTCGCCCGTGATAACTATATGACAGAACAGGCTAAGTTATATCCCAACTATGCCTTTGAAAAGCATAAAGGCTACGGCACGGAAGAACACAGAAAGCGTCTGCTTCAGTATGGTGCTTGTCCGATTCACCGGCCGTCATTTCTCAAAAAAATTCTATGACTCCCGCAGAAACCGGAAAAATGGGAGAACTCGCAGTCGGATATTATCTTGAATATCTGGGCTATCAGATTCTTGACCGCAATTTCCGTATCTCCGGCGGCGAAATTGATTTGATTGCCGTCCGCCGTGATGAACTCTGCTTTGTAGAAGTCAAAACCCGAAAACTGTCTTCTGCTGAATCCGGTGCAGAGGCAGTCGACCGCCGTAAGCAGCGGCTTTTAATCCGTACAGCATACCGCTATCTGGAAGAAAAAAATTTTTCCGAAGATGACTGGTATTTTCGTTATGATGTTGCAGAAGTCATTACACTGCATGACCGGATTGTTGATATTAATTATCTTGAAAATGCGTTCGATGAAACGTATTTTCATGACAATAGCCAAAATTTTGATTAATCACGAAAGGGTGGTATTATGTACTACAAAAGTACAAGAGACAGCAGTCTGCAAGTTACCAGTGCGGCTGCCATCGCACAGGGAATTTCTGCGGATGGTGGTTTATTTATCCCGTCTGAAATTCCGACAATTACTATGGATGAACTCAAGGCACTCGCCGATATGAGCTATGCAGAAAGAGCAAATGTCGTGTTCGGAAAGTTCCTGACGGATTTTACACCGGAGGAAATTTCTTATTGTACTTCCAATGCCTACAGCACTAAGAATTTTGAAACTGAAAATATCGCAGAACTGACAGAAGCTTTCGATAATGCAAATATTCTTGAATTATGGCACGGCCCGACTTGTGCTTTCAAGGATATGGCATTGCAGATTCTGCCTTATCTGCTGACAACTTCCCTCAAGAAAAACGGCGAAGATAAGAAAGTTGTGATTCTGGTCGCCACTTCCGGCGATACCGGCAAGGCAGCTCTCGAAGGCTTCAAAGATGTAGAGGGTACTGAAATTATGGTATTCTATCCTGACCATGGTGTTTCTTCTATGCAGAAACGTCAGATGGCAACGCAGGAAGGCGGAAATGTCGGTGTGTGTGCTATCGAAGGCAATTTCGATGACTGTCAGAATGGTGTCAAAATGATTTTCACTGATAATGCTGTCAAGGAAAAGCTCGCTAAAGCCGGAAAAATGTTCTCCAGTGCGAATTCTATCAACTGGGGCAGACTTGCACCGCAGATTGTCTATTATGTATCTGCTTATGCAGAAATGGCTAAAAAAGGCGAAATTCAGTTCGGTGATGTGATTAACGTTGTCGTTCCGACCGGCAATTTTGGTAACATTCTGGCGGCTTACTATGCGAAAAATATGGGTGTGCCGATTGGAAAACTGATTTGTGCTTCCAATATCAATAAAGTCCTGACAGATTTCATCGAAACAGGTGTTTATAACAGAAACCGTGATTTCTATACAACCTGCTCTCCGTCTATGGACATTCTCATTTCCAGCAATCTGGAAAGACTGCTGTATATCCTGACCGGCGGTGATGATGCTCAAATTCGTGACTGGTTCGGCAAACTCTCTAAAGAAGGCAGATATGAAGTCACTGACGAAATCAAGGCAAAATTACAGGCTGATTTTGTCGGCGGATTCTGCGATGATGCCGAAACGAAGAAAACTATTCATGACTTTAAAGAAAAATATGGCTATACCTGCGATACGCATACTGCTGTTGCTGTCAAGGTATATCTGGATTATATCGCAAAAACAGGCGATACGACAAAGACTCTGATTGCTTCTACTGCAAGCCCTTACAAGTTCAGTGCAAGCGTGCTGGAAGCTATTGAAGGTCAGACTTCCAATGCGGATGAATATGAACAGGTAGCACATCTGGCTGAAGTTTCCGGTCTGCCTGTTCCGCAGTCCCTCGCTGACCTCAAGAACAAGCCCGTCCGCTTCTCTGAAGTTATCACAAAAGAAACAATGGAAAGCTATGTGCTCAAAAAACTGGGCATCGAAGCTTAATAGATGAGCCTATTCGTTATGGGGGATACACATCTTTCTATCGGTGTCCCCGAAAAATCTATGGAAATTTTCAGTGGATGGGAAAATTATCAGTCCAGAATTGAACAAAACTGGAAACAGATTGTTCAGCCGGAAGATACTGTCGTTCTCGCCGGAGATATTTCATGGGGAATGTCACTGGAGCAGGCAAAACCGGATTTTGCCCTGCTCGACAGCCTCCCCGGACAGAAAATCATTCTCAAAGGCAATCATGATTACTGGTGGAATTCTATGAAAAAAATGACGGATTTTTTTGAGGCCAATCAGTTCCGGACTTTGCATATTCTGCATAATAATTGCTATGCTTATGAGAATATTGCGGTATGTGGAACAAGAGGCTGGGTCAATATGCCCGGTGAATCCGCAGATGCCAAAGTCCTTGCCAGAGAACAGCAAAGACTTCGTGTTTCTCTGCAAGCTGCCAGAAATCAGAATCTGACTCCCGTTGCTTTTCTGCATTATCCTCCGATATTCGCAAACAGCCGGAATGAATTAATGCTGGAAGTTCTGCACGAATTTGAAGTCAAAGACTGCTATTATGGGCATCTGCACGGCAAAATCCATAACAAAGCCGTCAAAGGCCTGAAAGAAGGTATCTGTTATCATCTGATTGCTGGTGATTATTTACAGTTTATTCCTGAAAAAATCCTGTAATTTGTCTAAAAAATAGAAGTCTGCCGGAAAGTTCAAAAATCTATAGAAAAATTTCTGGAGATATGCTATAATAATTTGTATATGCAGCACTCCGCTGCTGACTGACTGAATTTTTTAAATTTGGAGGATTTAATAATGAGTTTGAAATCGACAACAAGAACAGAAGTAAATACCGTAGAAATGGTATTTGAAGTGAATGCAGAAGACTTTGAAAAGGCTGTTGAAAGAGCTTATCAGAGAGCAAGAAAAAGAATTTCTATCCCCGGTTTCCGTAAGGGTAAAGTAAGCCGTAAATTCGCTGAAACTTACATGGGTCAGGGTGCTTTCTATGAAGATGCTCTTAACCTGCTGATTAATCAGGAACTCCCCGCTGCTCTCCAGACTGCTGACTTTGAACTGGTGGATACCCCGCAGGTAAGTGCTGAAAAAATCAGCAAGGAAGAAGGCGCAACATTCAAGGCAATCTGCATCACAAAGCCTGTTGTGGAAATCACTGACTATAAGGGCATCAAGGCTTCTAAGACTGTCAAAGCCGTAACAGATGCCGATGTAGATGCTCAGGTGGACATGCTCCGTCAGAGAAATGCAAGACTCGTTTCCGTAGACGACAGAGCTGCTCAGCTCGGCGATGAAGTCAATATCGACTTTGAAGGCTTCTTTGGTGACGAAGCTTTTGAAGGCGGAAAGGGCGACAGCTTCCCACTCCGACTCGGCAGCGGTCAGTTCATCCCCGGTTTTGAAGACCAGATTGTCGGCAAGAAAATCGGCGAGGAATTCGATGTCAATGTAACTTTCCCCGAAAATTATCAGATGACAGATTATGCCGGCAAGGAAGCTGTCTTTAAGTGCAAGCTGAACGGCATCACTGTAGAAGAACTCCCCGAAGCAGATGATGAATTCATTCAGGATACTACTGAGTTCAATACTCTGGAAGAATTCAAGAAAGATGCAAGAGAAACTCTGGAGAAAAATGCTGTCCGTGATGCAGAAATCGCTTTCGACAATGCTATCATGGAAGCACTTATCGCTAAGGTAGATGTACCTGTTCCGAACTGCATGTATGAACACAGAATTGATGACCTCGTTCGCAGTTTTGAAAGTATGCTCTCTCAGCAGGGTATGAGCCTTGACCTGTATCTCCAGTATACTGGCATGGATATGACCGATTTCCGTGAACAGAATTATGACCGTGCTGTACATGAAGTAAAGCTCCGTCTGGCTCTGGAAAAAATTGCAGAACTCGAAAATATCCAGATTTCCGAAGACGAAATCAACGACAGCCTCAAGGGTCTGGTAGAATCCAGCCACCTCCCGCTGGCGGAAGTAAAACGCCGTCTGCCGATGGAAGACTATATCACAGATATGCGTGTGACTAAGGCTCTGGAAATTGTTAAGGAAAATGCAGACATCACAGAAGATGCTGCACCTGCTGAAGAATCCGCAGAATAAAAACAAGTATCTGTCGGTATGAGCGGACATATTCTGTTCGCTCATGCCTTGTTTACAGGAAAGGAGACACTTTTTATGATGGATTACGCAATGAATAATGCACTTGTGCCCTATGTTGTAGAACAGACAAGCCGGGGAGAACGCTCTTATGATATTTATTCCCGTCTGCTCAATGACCGCATTATTATGCTCTGCGACCAGGTCAACGATACGACAGCAAGCCTGATTGTTGCACAGCTTTTGTATCTGGAAAGTCAGGATACTGAGAAGGATATTTCTCTGTATATTAACAGCCCCGGCGGTTCTATTACAGCCGGTATGGCTATCTATGATACAATGCAGTATATCAAGTGTGATGTCTCCACGATTTGTATCGGTATGGCGGCTTCTATGGGCGCATTCCTGCTGACAGCCGGTGCGGCCGGCAAGCGTTTTGCTCTGCCCAACAGCGAAATCATGATTCATCAGCCCTTGATTTCCGGTGGCCTGTCCGGTCAGTGCACAGATATTAAAATTCATTCCGACCATCTGGTCAGAACCCGTCAGAAAATGAATGAAATGCTTGCAAAGCACACTGGTCAGCCACTCGAAAAAATTGAACAGGATACTGAACGTGATAATTATATGACGGCTGAACAGGCTCAGGCTTACGGCCTGATTGACAAGGTCATCGAAAAAAGATAATCCGCACAGAGAAATATAAAAGGATAAAGAGAGACTATGGCAGAATTTAATTCTTATAAAATTTGCAACTTCTGCGGTAAAGGCGAAGACAAAGTCATGAGCATGTTTTCCGCAGGAATCTATAACATCTGTGATGAGTGCGTCTGCACCTGCTATGATATGATTTATGGCCCTGCTGCCGGCCGTCAGAGAGAAAATACTGCTCCCACTGAGGAGAAAAAAGAAACTGAAAAAGAAAAGAAGAAAAAGACAAAAGCACCTGTGAAACTTCTCAAGCCCGTGGAAATTAAGGAAATTCTTGACCAGTATGTAGTCGGTCAGGACAGAGCCAAGATTTCTCTCGCCGTTTCTGTCTATAATCACTACAAGCGTATCATGAGTCAGGACAGCAGTGATGATGTCGAAATCCAGAAAAGCAATGTGCTCCTGTTAGGCCCTACCGGTGTCGGAAAGACATTCCTTGCCCAGACACTCGCTAAAATTCTGGCCGTGCCGTTCGCTATCGCAGATGCAACTACCATCACCGAAGCCGGCTATGTCGGTGACGATGTCGAAAACGTGCTTCTGCGTCTGGTACAGGCCGCTGATTTCGATATTGAAGCCGCCGAAAGAGGTATTATCTATATTGACGAAATTGATAAAATCGCCAGAAAATCAGAAAATACTTCCCTGACAAGAGACGTCTCCGGCGAAGGCGTTCAGCAGTCCCTGCTGAAAATTATTGAAGGTACTGTCTCTAATGTTCCTCCGCAGGGAGGCAGAAAACATCCGAATCAGGAATGCCTTCAGATTAATACCAAAAATATTCTGTTTATCTGTGGCGGGGCATTTGACGGCCTGGAACAGGTTATCATGAAGCGCACCCAGCCTTCCGGCCTCGGATTCGGTGCGGAAGTAACTTCTAAAAAACAAACAGATGATAATATTTTTACCAAAGCTATTCCGCAGGATTTAGTACGTTTCGGGATGGTGCCGGAATTTGTCGGCCGTCTGCCGATTCTTACTGTACTCGACCAGCTTGATGAAGATGCACTCGTCAGAATCCTGACAGAACCTAAAAATGCACTCGTCAGACAGTATAAAAAACTGCTGAATTATGATAACGTGGAACTCATTGTCGAAGCCGATGCCCTGAAAGAAGTCGCAGCCAAGGCAATCGCCCAGAAAACCGGCGCAAGAGGCCTGCGTTCGATTATGGAAAATATTCTGATGAACTCTATGTTCCATCTTCCATCACATGCGGACATCAGCAAAGTCACAATCACCAAAGAATGTGTAACTGAAAACGCTTCTCCCGTATTGACAGACCGTTCCGGAACTGTCATACATGCATGGTAAATTTCCACGCTTGTCCGAATTAAGCAGGAAGCCACACCGCCGTGTGGCTTTTTGTTCCGGCAAAGCCGGAAATTACCGCTTGCATTTCGTCTGAAAATGTAGTATAATAAATAAAAGCCGCTGCAAAAGCGGCAGGAATGTGAGGTCGAAGTATGCAGGAAAAAAAGAAACTTATTGAAAGACTGCCCGCCGTTCCTATGCGTGGAACAGTTGCTTTTCCCAATATGATGATGCATTTTGATGTTGCAAGAAAAATGTCTGTCCGTGCCGTGGAAGAAGCACTTCTTCATGACAGAAAAATTTTTCTTACCGCACAGAAAGATGTGTTTGATGAACATCCTGAACAGAAAGATTTATACCGTATTGGTGTGGTTGCGGAAATCAAGCAGACCCTGACGCAGGATGATGTGACCAGAATTCTCGTGGAAGGCTGTTACCGAGCTGAAATCAGAAAAATTGAACAGGAAAATCAGATGCTTGTGGCTGAAGTCCGCCGGCTTCCCGATAATAAACGGGAAGAAATCGATGAGGTCGAAATGAAAGCCCTCATGCGTGCCGTGAAAGATATTTATGAACATTATGCAAGCCTCTTTCCCCGTATGCCCCGTGAAATTATGATTTCCGTGCTCTGTCAGGATACGCCTTCCGGCCTGTATGAAGAAATTGTCTTTAATACTATGTTCGATTTTAAAGACAAACAACTGCTTCTGGAAGAAAATTATCTCTCCAGAAGAATGAATTTATTATACGAAATTCTGACAAAAGAAACTATGGTTCTGGAAACAGAAAAAGAAATCCATGACCAGACACAGGAAAATATTGACCAAGGACAAAGAGAATATTTTCTTCGGGAACAGCTCAAGGTCATCGCTGACCAGCTCCGTGAGGAAACCGGCGAAGAACCTCTTGATGATGCTGATACTTATACAGAACGTATCCGTGAACTGCATCTGTCTGAAGAAAATGAATCCAAGCTCCTTAAGGAAGCCAGCCGTCTCCGTCAGATGCCACCGTCTTCGCAGGAAGCTTATGTCATCTCCAGCTATCTGGATACCTGCCTTGAACTGCCGTGGAATACTCTGACAGATGAAAATCTGGATTTGGCTTCTGTACAGAAAAAACTGGATGCTGACCACTACGGACTCCAGAAAGTCAAAGAACGTATTCTGGAAAGCCTCGCTGTCCGTGTTCTGAATCCGGAACTGAAAGGTCAGATTCTCTGTCTGGTAGGCCCTCCCGGTGTCGGAAAATCTTCTATCGGACATTCGATTGCAGATGCTATCTCCAGAAAATTTGTGAGAGTTTCACTTGGCGGTGTTCGTGATGAAGCTGACATCAGAGGCCACAGAAAAACTTACATCGGCGCAATGCCCGGCAGAATCATCGCTGCCCTGAATCAGGCAGGCGCAAGAAATCCGTTGATTCTTCTCGATGAACTCGATAAGATGGGTAATGACTATAAGGGTGACCCCTCTGCCGCTATGCTTGAAGTGCTCGATACGGAACAGAATCATACATTCAGAGACCATTATATTGAACTGCCGTTCGATTTGAGTCAGGTGCTGTTTGTGGCAACTGCCAATACACTGGATACCATCCCCGCACCCTTGCAGGACAGAATGGAAATTATCGAATTGTCCAGTTATACCCGTGAGGAAAAATTTCAGATTGCTAAGCGTCATCTTGTCGCAAAACAGCTCGAACGCCACGGACTCAAACCCGTGCAGTGCCGTATTGATGATGATGTGCTCTACGAAATGATTGATTCTTATACAAGAGAATCCGGCGTCCGCAGTCTGGAACGCACTATCGGTACGGTATGCCGTAAGGCTGCAAAAGCCGTTGCCTCCGGAGAAAAAAAGCGTGTACATGTCAGAATGAAAGATATTCAGGATTATCTTGGCATTCAGAAATATCTTCCCGACCCCCAGAGCAAACAAAATACAGTCGGACTCGTCAACGGTCTGGCATGGACTTCTGTCGGCGGTGTGCTGATGCCTCTCGAAGCTCTGATTCTGGAAGGCAAGGGCAATATCGAAATCACCGGTTCACTTGGCAGTGTCATGCAGGAAAGCGCAAGACTGGCTATCAGCTATGCAAGAAGTGTTGCGAAAACTTATGATATTCCTGTTGATTTCTATCAGACAAAAGACTTGCATATTCACGCACCAGAAGGCGCAGTGCCAAAGGATGGCCCTTCCGCTGGCGTGACAATGACAACAGCTTTGATTTCTGCCTTATCCGGCATCCCCGTCAG
>JAFRMZ010000215.1 GCA_017430465.1 Oscillospiraceae bacterium | reverse complement strand
TTTTCTGATTTCTTCTGCCGGGATTCATTTCGCTCTGCTTTCTACTATTATTTTTCTTACCTCTACCGGTACCATTTTTATCACCTCTGCTTCCTATTATACCATATCTTTTCTATTTTGTCTATACTGGAATTGCTGTAACAACATCATCAGAAATTGTCACATCTCTGCCGTCCCATGTAGCATTTCCTCCAGCATTATCTAATGCAGCAACATTAATTCTGTGATTTCCACGTTCTGATGTCATAAATGTTGCATCGAATCTGTGATAATAGTTAGAAGCCTGTCCTACAACATTCCTAAGTGGTTCTTCATCAGCAATATTACATGTAGTTGCACCTACCCATTTATTATCGTTGTCCATGTAGACATGAATATCCAATGAAGCATTACGATCATCTTCATCGTATGCCCAGCCGTGAATATGAATCCTGCCTTCTTCACCTTCAATTCCGTCTATCCAAAGAACAGGATTATGTGATTCGGGCTGTTTTTGAATTGGTTCAAGATTAAAGTCTTCACGTCTTGCATATGCCCAGCGTCTGCTGTTTCCAGAAGGATATTCAACATGAACTAGTCCATTGGTATAGACTTCATCAATATAGCAATTATCTCCAGAGTCAATCCATCTTCCGGATTGAACAGAACCATCAGAATTATATACATCCATTTTTTTAGTTGCTGTAATTTGAACAGGAACTTGCCAATTGTGGTCTACTTCAAGAGAAGGAAAAACAATCCCCGGACTAGACCTTAAATGTGTAAAAGTTGAACGAAGAGTAGCTTTAGATATTGTTTTATTCCATCTAATGATACAATGTCCATCTGAATTGCAATCAGCATAAGTAACAGTATCGCCATCAACAGCAGTTACAAAAATTGAGTGTCCATCATTCTTATATCTTACGATATCTCCTGCTTTAAGGTTATCTAATGCAGAAGAATTAGTATAAGTTTGCCATCCATTTGCATTATTTCTAGGATTATAGCCTGTACTGTCATAACCTAGTTTTTCAGCAAATCCCATGCATTGCCATGAAAGCTGTGTACCACTTGGACAAAATCCGTTACAAGTTTGTTTACTTGTTCCAACAACGCCATGTTTGGAACAGGGAGTTGAAGTATACCCATCTTGATTATTTACAGAATTTGAACTTCCTGGATTTCCAGCATGATTCCAGTATTTTCCATCAGGGAATTTGTTCTGCAATTCTGCCAATGATAAATTTGCTGCATTAGCAGTTATCATCAAATCAGGCATAATTTTTTCAGCAGGAACATAAAGCGGAACTGAAAACAGCATTAATCCAGATAAGGCAAGACCTAATAAACGTTCGTGTTTCATGCTAAAACCTCCTCAGTCATAAATGATATTGTGATTATTATATATTTTTTCAGTTGGAATGTCAATACAATTTGTAAAAAGTTAAGGATTCGTTCACATTTTTTATACAACAAAACGAACAAATGTATTTTTTATTGTGCATTATATCCAAAAGATTGCTATTTTAAAAATTTGTAAACTGTAAAATCATTATTTTATTGCATCACATTTAGTATAATATATCATGTAAGGGGGCGATAGCATGATTACTCTAGACTTGACAGCAATCGGTGAACGAATCCGGAACAGACGAGTTGAATTAGGCTACACACAGCAATATGTATATGAACTGCTTGATGTATCTCACAATCATTACAGCCGGATTGAAAATGGTCATGTCGGTATGTCTTTTGAAACGCTTCTGCAACTGGAAGAAATTCTTAACCTCACGGCAGACTACATCCTAACCGGAAGAATCTGTCAGCAGGATTCCTGTAAATTTATTACAGCTTACAATAAACTCACGCCAAGCAGAAAACGTATATCGAAAAACATATACTTCTTTTTTCAGAGAGCAAGCTGAACTGATAAGAAAACGGAATGTCACTTTTGAATGACACTCCGTTTTTTGTTCGTAAAATATCAGCTTCACATACCGCAAATTTCGTTTTTCTGTATGAATTTCCGTGCAACAATTCGTGCAACAATCATTGATTTTTGAGTTGCACGGGTGCAGTTCCAGGGGTAATTTTCGCACTTGCAATTGTTCCTGAAACATAAAATAAAGACTGTATATAGCGATTTTCTGCTATATACAGTCTTTCCAATAAAATTCAAGTAACAAGATTTGAACCTACGACCTTCGGGTTATGAGCTTTGCGACCCAGGTGTTACCTTGTATCGCATAGTGTTATATAGTACGAAAAATCGGGATTTTAGCATATTTTTTAATGTTCTTCGATAAAAAGAAATTTTCAAAATTGATGTACAAACTGATGTCATTTCAAGATTTGATGTACAGAAATTCATACATCAAAGAAGCGTATTTGATTCTGAATTATTGATTTCATTAATCCAATTATTAAATTCAGTCGCAGACATCACAGTTATTTCATCATAGAAGTATTCATCGCCATTACAGTCTTTGACTTTGATAAATCGCTTTAAAGAATCTCTGAGTTTTGAACATGCAGTATTTTTCCGAACTGTCTTTCCAGTTGTCAGGTCAGAAAGTATATCTGTCATTTCTTCTATCGGGTCTTCATCAATCACAATATAAAGATACAGATTCATCTTTTTAGAAGATTCTTTGCATTGAGGAATTATTTGCTTTTCGAGTGTGATATATGTTTCCAATGCTTTGGTTTTGATAGAATCCTGAATGATTTTCGTCTCGTTGTCCTGATTCTTGAAGAACAGCTTTCTATAGCCTTCACATTCAGATTTATCACAAGGGATTCGCATCGCAGAAGCATAATTTTCCCTTGTCACAATCTTCCTGAATCCTGTTTTGAACTCTACAAAGCATATCTTTTTTCTGACAAAAAAGAGACCATCCACAGAATCGGGTTTATTCTTTGCATAAAATAATTGATTAATATCATCAAATGAATAGATGAGCGTATCATTATCCACTAAAATCTGTTCCTGCCCATCGGCTCTTCTATTTCCAGAACTTGAAATACTGGAAATTGTTTCTGCTTTATCAGACCAATTTTCTCTGGCAAAAGCACGCACATCTTTATTTGTCATCTTCATCTTCCTCATTATCTTCGCTCATCTCAAGAAAAGAATCACGCAGTACTTTTACTTCGGAAAGATATTGCAGAAAATCAGCATAGATTTCACCAATATCATGATTTACACTGACATATTCAACAGAGTTATCTTCAAACTGCTTTGTCTGATAAAAGTTAGTCTTATCATTGATTTCGTATTTTCTCATATAGGCATCTATTGCCAGGACGAAATTAGGGCTGTGGCTTGTCAGAAGAATATTCACATGCAGAAGTTTGACAAACAGAACTATGATTTCTGCAAATTTATTCTGCCAGCTGGGATGAAGATGTGCCTCAGGTTCATCCAGTATCAGAACAGTAGTGTCATCCAGTTCTCCTTTTTCAAGCAGCATCTTGATAATAGAAAACATTTTGGAACCTGTTGCCAGATTAGAAAGTTGCAATTTTTTACCGTTCTGGATATAGAAATCTCCTTCAGGAGTAAAATCAAATTCACCAGGCAATACTTTATCTATCTCCGCTTTGATTTTCAATACTGCCTGATTGGATACCATATTTTCAAAAACAGATTTGCTCTTATCTCTGACAAGTATCTGCTGTAACTTTTCATCGTGTCTCATAATGCGTGAGCGGTTCATAAATGACCCGGAGACCTGATATTCCCTTTCAAACTGACCAAAAACAAAATCGTTACCGATTGTATCAAGAATGAATGGATTATCAATAAAGAAGCTTTTTTTGAATGGTGTTCTGAGGAAAACCGTATCACCTTGATTGGCAATATTATTTTCAACTATTTCTAAATGAAATAATAAATTATCTGTCTCATCTTTTACTTCAATCACAGATTCATCAGAATGAATGCTGACAGGCTGAATCTGCTTTGAAAATTCCATATGCAACGTCTGATTGATACTTTCTTTTGCATATTCTATCAAATTAGCATCCTGTTCAATTGTTTTAAATGTTTCTTCCAATTTTATAATTGATTTGGAAATTTCTCCTCTGCATTCTTCCAGGAAATTATTGTCTCCCTTCTGGGGCAGAGCCTTCCTGACCATAGAATTAGAAAAAAAGAATTCAAGGTCAAAAGTCTTTAATTCATCAATTAACCTGTCAGCATATTCATAAATATCTGACCTGATTTTTTTATTATAGAGCGTAGAATTATAATCATATAAAACTTCCCGGATTGTAGGATAAGCTTCAAGAATTTTTTTCGCATCTGCAAGAGCTATCCGTCTTTTTATCAGGTTCAGAATTGTCAGATTTTCTCTGACATTTCTAATGATATTATGAATATATAGGGCTTTGTCACTATCAGCACGTTCTTCCAAATCTGATACGGCATCAATCAAGGAATAAAGAACTTTTCCGACAGTTGTTTTGCCGGAATTATTCTGTCCGGTGATAACGGTCAGTCCATCCAGACAAATTTCGGAATTCTTAATAATACCAATGCCTTGTAATCTTATCTTCATTCCACACTACCTCTCAAATATTGATTCACTATTTTTATTATAACATATCTGTTCAAATAAATCAAGACAATTTCAGAAAAAATCAACCGGGGCAAATGCCCCGGCTCGACTTCATCATATTATAAAATACTGCTCATGTATTCGGAAAGTTTTCCTGAGAAAACACCTGCTCCTGCCGCAGCTGCATATTGCAGAATATACGCTGCATCAGAAGCATCAATCTTTCCGTCATGATTGACATCCGCAGCTGTTCTCTGTGCCTCTGTCAGACCGCTGTCCTGACCGGAACCCTGCTTTGCAGCAGCAACCAGAATCATAGCGGCATCACTGGCATCTACTTCCTCATCCTGAGTCAGGTCGCCTAATTCTGCTTTGGATTCCGAAGTATCTGAAATCACGGTGAGAGTTATTTGTGTGACATCATATTCCTGATTGATAACTGAAATTACTGCTTCTCCCGTTTTCAGTGCTGTCACCATTCCGCTGGAGGAAACAACTGCAATTTCTGGATTACTCGAAGAATAGGTCAGATTATCCTGATTGGCTTCAATCTGGTACTGCTGTCCGGGTTTCATGGTAACTATGGGTTCTTTTACCATCAATACCGGTTTTGTTTCTGTCTCGATTGTAGTAGTCGTAGTTGTTATTGATGAAGATGCTGTGGTGGTTGTAGTGACAGCAGTTGTATCAGTAGCAGACTGATTTTCGTCAACAATTTCGATATAACCGTCTATATGCGAAACTTCTCCAGCCGCTACATAATCTGTTGCTTCGTTTCTCCAAAGTTCTGAACTTGCCCTTCCATATGTTGAAACACCAGCAGTTCTGTAAAAGACATCAAAATGCTCTTCAGAACCAGCAGATAGTGGTAATTCTATTTCAACCAGAAGAATTTTTACATTATTTTTGCTAAATGTTTCTGAAGATGCCCATTGTCCCCATGACATATTTTCCTTGCTGTTGTCAGCAAAAAGCATATTTAAAGCAAGTGGTGCAGCTGCAAAATCATTTCTCAATACTTCTTCTGCATTCTGTGATATTTCCCATGCTTCCGTAGTATCTGTGATAATTCTATAAGAACATCTGCTGTCTATTTCAAGTCCAAATTCCACAGCAGTAATACCGGCATTTTTTTCAAGTGTCACAAATACAGGAACTTTGTAGTCCAATGCTTTTAACTGATTGATTGTCAGTGTTCTCTGGTCAATATATACCGCTATATCTGTAAGCGGTTCTGGTTTTGTGGTCGTGGTCGTTTCTTTGGTGGTAGTTTTAGTTGTAGTGCTTGTAGCAGTTGTTATGATTGTTTCCTTGGTTGTAGTTGTTTTCGTAGTAGTTGTAGTAGAGGGCGTTACTGTAGTTTCTACTGACCTATCATATATAGAAATAAAAGTTATATTATTTTTTTCTGCATAGGCTTGTGCTGTAGAATTCGGATAACCATAAATTGTACCATCAAAAGTATACACTCCGTACTCTGAATCATAATAATTAAAAACAACAATTATTTCTTCCCCACGATTTACAAGAATATTGCAATCCGGATTATTAATTGTTACTGAAATTAAATTTGTACAATTTCCAAATGCCTTATTTCCAATACTGTTTACACTATTAGGAATTGTTATAGCAACTAAACCTGTACAACCAGCAAATGCAGATTCTCCAATGCTAGTTACGCTATCAGAAATTGTTACAGTAGTTAAGCTAGAGCAGTCACTAAACGCGTAACTTCTAATATTAGTCACACTATTAGGAATTGTTATAGTTGTTAAGCTTGTACACCTAGCAAATGCAGATACTTCAATACTAGTTACATTATCAGGAATTGTTACAGAAGTTAAGTTTGTACACCCATTAAATGCAGATACTCCAATGCTAGTTACACTATCAGGAATTGTTACAGAAGTTAAGCTAGAACAGTTACTAAATGTTCCATTTTCAATACTAGCCACACTATTAGGAATTGCTACATTAATTAAGCTTGTACACTTAGCAAATGCATGTGCTCCAATGCTAGTTACACTATCAGGAATTGTTATGGTAGTTAAGCTTGGACAACTAGCAAATGCAGCAAATTCAATACTGGTTACACTATCAGGAATTATCACAGAAATCAAATTTGTACAATTTGCGAATGCACATTGTCCAATATTTGTCACATTATCTCTAATAATTACTGCTTTTATTTTACCTCTACTCCTACTCCATGGTACATAATCATTTGATTCACCGGAATAGCCCTCACTTCTATAATTATACATCGCACCTGCACCACTAATAGTAAGAGTTCCTTCGCTGTCAAAAGTCCATGCCAGATTTTCACCGCATGTTCCCTGAGATAAAATTTCCGCAGTAGTTATATCAAGTGCTGAGAAAGTATATCCGTATTTGTTTGCGTAATCCTGTGCTGTGGAGTCGCTGTAGCCTTTGATAGTTGTCACACCCGGAATACCCAGTGTTTGATTATCCAGATTATCTATCTCGCATTCTGGATTTATAATTGTAACCGAAGTAAGATTCGGACAGGATGCAAAGGCATAATCATAAATTTTAGTTACAGTGTTCGGAACTGTCACAGAAGTAATATTATTGTTTCCAATAAATGCACCTTCACCAATTGTCGTCACATTATTCGGAACAGTGACACTGCCAGTACAAGCAGCAGCATCAATCAGAATTCCGTTCATCGTCACAAAAGAATTCTGTGACTGTAATTTTTTTAGTAAGGGCGTATCCTGAAAAGCAAGACCTCCGATTTCTGTAATTAATGTTTCATCAAGAACGCACATCTCTAAACTTGTACAGTGTGAGAAAGCAGCAAATCCGATGGCAGCAACTGTTCTGTATGTCATAATAAATTTTAAATTAGAGCAATTTGCAAAGGCACCGGTACCTATTCCTGTTACACCATATCCGATATTTACAGAAGTTATCTGATTTCTATAGGCATACCAAGGGGAAATTATGCTATCATTTGTATCATTATAATAATCATACATACTGCCTGTTCCTTTGATTAACAGTGCACCATTTTCATAAAGTGACCAGGTCAGATTTTCTCCGCATTTGCCAGAAGCAGTCAATCCCGTATCCCGTTGCCGTGTTGTATTTACTGTAACTCAAAGAATTGCTTCTGTTGATGTAAGTATTAACTCCGACAGTATATGAGCTTTGCGTAATAGAGGTGCCGTTATGTTCCCAATATGACGGGTCAGCATCGGTTTCTCCATAATTGTCATAACTCTCATAATACTCAAGCTGTGTAATATCAAAGCCATTTATTTGATAAATTTCATATTTCTCTGCCTTACCCACACCATAAGCCGTCTGATAGCTGATAACTAAATTTTCACTAGGAATCACATACATCGTTCCACCCATTGTAGACAGTGAGCCAAAATAAACACATGTACCATTCATATAGGTATAGATATCATTACTATCTGTTCCTGTTTGTTCACCATAAGAAATAATTAATTCTGGTACAGCATCGCTGTTCAAATCCTGCAAAGAATATGTAGGTGATATATAGCGATATTCTGCTGTTTTCTGGTCAAGAATGTGTTGATATTCGTTATAATTTTCCAGCAAATATGTTGCTGCATAAACCTGTACTGCCGTTTCTTTCTGCATATATCCACCAGAACTGAAGCATGTCAGCATTGTGGCTGCTGTTAGAACTGCTGTACACTTCTTGAATAATCTCATAAAAAATTCCTCCTCAATAAAACAAAATACAATCCTCGTTCACCCAGCCGTAATAGTCGCCGTCATCTGTGTCATAAAGTTCATACCATGTATGCCCATAAGAATAGCAATAGTTATAAGCAGTCACATGCCATCTGTTGCCGAGCTGGTCACGGACGGTTGACCTTGCACCCAGATTAACAATATAGGACGTTGTAAAGCCCGGAACATTGCTTCCGTTGATTTCTCCGGTTTTATGACAGGAATAGACCTCAGGATATTCGCTTTTGCCGTCAGCCCATAATCCTTCAGGGTCAGTCAGAATCACATACTTGCTCATGACATATCCGGAATAACTGCCGAATTCCACATATCTCCAGTCTTCATCCCCATCGATATAGTAGACATCCATTTTTTCGCCGACATAAATTTTTGCAATAATATCGCTGGATGTGCTTCTTCTGCTGCGGATGTTCAGATGTCCCTCATCGGGGGTGCCTTTTCCCATATAAGCTGTCACACTGGAAGACTTCGGAACGCTTGTGGTTTTATATTCAGGCTGTTTTGCTGTACAGGTAAGTGTCTGCCCCTGTGTGCCGTCAGAATAATAAGGTGTTACTGTAGCTGTCACACGGTCAAGACTGGAAGCAGCCGTCAGATATAATGAAGAAGATGAAGATTTTTTATTAGAAAATGTAGTAAAAGGCGTGGATTCTCCAATCCCGTATTCATAACAAGTGACATAGTAATAGTCATATGTTCCACTGACAGAAAGCGTATAAGTAAAACCTTCGTACTGTCCCTGCTGCGTTTTGATTTCACAGCGAATTTCCGGCGGATTTCTTTTCTCTGTTGCCGGAACAGTCACAGGAATCGTTTCAGCAGGGGCTGTTTTCTGACAGAGCGCATCATAGTACAGCATATCAATTTTGCTGTAACTGCCGCCATTCACCTGAAACCCTGCCTGCGAAAGCAGATTCTGAATCTCTTCTTCGGAATATCCGTCAGAGAAATCCAGCTCATTTCCGGTCTGAGGGTTAAAGAATCCCTGAATACTGTGCTGCATATATTCATCATGATAATAGATATAATGTGTTCCGTCTGTGCCGGTAATATCATAGAAATCATCATCACCCCACGCCAGAAAATCGCCAAAATGAGTCATAGACAGATTTCCGGAGCTGTCATGGGTATACAGAACAAAATCCATAGTGTCTGTATCTTTCAGAATCATATCATCCTTGCCGTCTCCGTCAAAGTCATACAGATAACCTCCAGGAACATCGACGAAATCACTGTTCTGCAAGATCTGATAGAAATCAGAATATACTTTTTCACTGGATGTTCCTGTGCCTGTGGAAAGCATAACAGAATCTTTCTGCGATACAGCCGATACTGGAGTCGGAGCTTCCGTAACAGGAAATTCTACAAGATTTTCAGCAAACTGATTCTGCCCCGGCTCTGCCGGGGAACTTGATACAAAATTTTCCTGACTGCTCTGATTTTTTCTGACATATGAAACAAAGGAAATACCGCCGATAATAATAACCAAAGCCATTACACCAATTACCACATATAACGCCGCTGGCTGAGGATTTTCAGTAGTTTCTGATGTTTCATGATTTTGTACACCAGATGCGATATTCTGAAATACGGAAAGAATTTTTTCCTTGAATGTATTCAGGTTTTCTTCAGAACCTTCTTCTGATTCATATGAAAATCTTTCTGAATAGTCTGTTTTTCCATCCGGATGATAAGCTGATGCTGTCATCAAAGCATATTTTTCATCATATGCCATGTCGCTGTCCATCATCCACATAAATCATCACCTGCTTCGCTTTTTATAGTTTACAGATACTTACATCTGATTTGGCGGCATATAAGACTGAGAGGCATCATAAATATTCTGAGGCGGTGCTGCCGGATATTCCGAAGATGGAACCGCCCTGTCTTCTTTAAAAAATACAAGAACATCAGCCTGAAAAAAATCTTCACTTTCAGAATCTCCCAAAATTGCCCAGAATATACGCCATAAACGTCCAAGGCATCCTACTCTTCTTCTAATATCAATTGTATGTATTCCCAGCAGTTTCCATCCCTGCACAGCTTGTTCGTTTAAAATCTGCTGATATTCATCATTGACTTTTTGTACAGCCATTTTTACTAAACCTTTAGGATGCTCAACTGTTACGGTTTTATATTGCATAAAAAATCCTCCTGAAAATAAATTCTTTCTTATGGTTCATCAATGCCGCCATTCGGATAGCGGCATCTTGAAAGACGTTTCAATCCTTTCATCAATCCCCTGACTGTTCCGTATTTTTCAAGAGAAATTCTCATATACTCCGAACAGCAAGGTTCAAACAGACAAGCCCCCCGGATGTCTTCCGGAGCGTATTTTTGATATAAAATAATCATTGTGATTAAAATTTTTTTCATAAACAATCTGCAATACAGCAGTCCGGCACAAAAACAAAACATCAGAAACCAGCTGCCGGAAAGCAGATATTTTCCGGTCAGGGCAAGCACAGAGAAAAGTATCAGCAAGGACAGCAGAATTTTCTGTACATCTTTCCGGACAGAAATTTTCGGACGAATAATAATCCGAGGAGACGGATTAGCTATCTGCTGAAGTATGATTTTTTCATGTGCTAATGCCTCTTCAAGGGTTTTGTCTTCCGTTTTTTCATAGACAGAATATTGACAGCGCATAGCATCAGCTCCGATTTATGTTTATCAAAGAATAATATCTTGAAATCCTACTTCAAAAAGCGTTTCATTTTTAAAGACAATTGCAATTCCTTGTTCCATATTAAATTTATAGCTGCACATCAAAGCTACTGTTCTTTCTTCATTTCTTGGGATAAACAAATATTGAGGCATAATATACCTAAAAATATTGTCAGTGTTTTCTGTTTGAACTTCTTGCTTATTTTGTTCATAACAGAACGATTCCACTTTTTTCTTTACTGTATCAGAAAAGCAGACATTTTTCAGAAACAGTTCCAATGCAATATTTTGTTCCGGAAGGATTCCCTGTCCTGTATATTGCATATATTTCACGGGGAGACTAAAAGTTCTTCCCCAGATAATAAACTTATTGTTATTTATCATCAAACTCAGTTCCTTTCTTTCCATTGGATTTACGACATTCTGAAACACCGCCAAGATGCGTGAAATAATTATGGATTTTTGTCGGAACTAATTCACATGTTTTTCTGTCATTATTTTCATGCCAGCTATACCCATGTTCTTTTCTCCAATTCCGAACTTGTTCGGGAGTCCAGTCAGTTCTTCCATCTTTTTTAGATTTATTCCATTTTTCAGCACACTTTTCATCGCATTGTTGAAAATTGGAAGCACGATTATCTGTCATTCGGTCAATTTCAACTGTTTCAGCAGCAATTTTTGAAAAATCCGGAATCCCGTCATGATATTTAATTCCATCCAGACCAAATTTTTTAAGTTCATTCTTTATCATCTTATCGGAGGGAATAAATAAAGAATCACCTCTGTCTCCTGACCATTTTCCTCTTCCGCTGTCTCCGCAAGGAGTTTGATTAATACGTTCTTCTCGTGTACTGGGATAATCCCTGAATTTTAAAGATTCGTTTTTTTTTCACTTTCACTGCCAGAATCCTGCTTTTTCAAATCATAGAAATTTTTCAGTTTAGCAGCAACTTCTGCTCCCTTTCCAACACCAGCAGCAACATCCTGTACTTTTTTATTCGGAATATATGGCGAAATTTCTTTCAAGCCTCTTCCGACATTTCCTACAATTTCAGTAGATTTTTTTATTATTTCTTTATTATCATCTGGATTTTTAATCTCATTCAGCATAATAAATTCTCCTCCTGATTATAAAAACAAATTCCTTCTCCGTTCAAACTCCGAACATATCATGTGGACGGCAATATTCTGTTCTGTTTCCTCATAGCCATACAAATATTCTTTCAGAATATATTTCAGCACAAAATCCGGAACCTGTTCTTCTGTAATTTCGTATTGAGTTAACCAATTAAGCAGCTTTTCGGTTTCATCAAACATATCATAAAGCAGGCACTGCACTTGTTTTTCCCATGTTTCAGGAGTACTGTGTTCTATCAGAAGCAAATAATCCTTTTTTGCCAGTCCGCTTAATTCAGAATGCAGTATCTCTGCTTTTAATATCTCATTTTCATATTCTGACGATTCTATTCCTTCTACGATGAAACAAAGGTTTCTTCCTTGAAGTTCTTATAGGGGATTTGATTTGCCTGAACTTTAGCATTATAGTAATCACCATCTATCACACCATGATAA
>JAFRMZ010000214.1 GCA_017430465.1 Oscillospiraceae bacterium | reverse complement strand
CTGAAACCCATCTGGATGCCACTACCCGTTATGAACTGCATGTCCGCCTTGACAGTATGCCGAAGCACAACAAGGTATGCCACGGTGATTTGGGTCTTGGTGATGTAATTCTGACAGATGACGGAAAATATTATATCATTGACTGGGCACATGCCACACAGGGCAATGCTTCTGCCGATGCTGCAAGAACTTTCCTGAAATTCAGCCTGACCTACGGTGCAGAACGTGCTGACAAATATCTGAACCTGTTCTGCAAAAAGAGCGATACTGCAAAGCAGTATGTACAGAGATGGCTGCCTATCGTAGCCGCTTCTCAGTCCGTAAAGGGTCACGAAGAAGAACGTGACCTGCTTCTGAAATGGGTTGACGTAGTAGAATACGAATAATCTGCAAACAACAGAAAATGCCTCCTGCATCAGGAGGCATTTTTTTATTTCTCTCCGGACGGAATGCCGAAGAATGTTTCTGTATTTTCTCTTGCATGGCGAAGCAGTTCTTCTTCCGGCACATGCATGTATTTTGCAAGTGTTTCCGCAACATAACGGATATTCTGCGGAAAGTTGATTCTCCCGATGCCGGACACATTCCGTGGAGTAAGATAAGGCGCATCCGTTTCGAGCATCACTCTTTCCAGAGGCAGAACCGAAACAGCCTCTCTCAGCGCATCTGCACGACGGTCGTCACAAATCCAGCCAGTGATGCCGATATAAAATCCCATTTCCAGATATGTTTCTAGAGTCGCCCTGTCTCCGGTAAAGCAATGCACAACGGCACGCCTGCATATTTTGGGATGCTGTTTAAACACACTGACGAAATCCCTTGCCGCATCCCGTTCGTGCAGAAACATAGGTTTTTCCATACGTTCTGCAAGTTCAATATGCTTTTCCAGACAACGAATCTGATTTTCACGTTCTGAAAACATTCTGTCGAAGTCAAGACCGCATTCCCCGACAGCCAGAATTTTATAATTTTCCGCAAGGATTTCCTCCATCCGGCTGAAATCTTCTTTACGGGCACTGTCAGCATTATGCGGATGAATGCCGGCTGTTCCCCATGCATTATGATTCTGTACAAAATGATGTACTTTTTCATTTTCCCGCATATCCGAGCCGGTCAGGATACATCCGACACCGGCTTCCAGCGCATCTGCAAGCACTTTCTCCGGCTTAGAGAACTGCCGGCAGAACAGATTCACACCAATATCATAATATTTCATCGTGATTTTTCCTTTCATCGGCCTGTCATTGCGCAGTACAGCGGATGCAGTTTCAGCATGACACGCCGTACTTCTCCTGCAATGACAGCAGGTTCTTTCAGAATCAGATTTTCGTCCTGATACTGATGCACTCCGGAATGGAAGCCGTTTTTGTCAGTTTTCTGAAACCAGTCGCAGAAATTTTCGACAGTATCTTCACGGATAGGCATTTTTCCATCCGGTGCACCATAGACTTCCCAGACATAATTTTCGCCTGTCAGTTTGCGGAGTTCATTTTCAATTCTGGTTTTATAGCGTTTCAGCATACTGTAATTATGCTGAGAAAGCTTCTGTCTGTCGTAGGCATCTTCGGCAACAGCGAAATGAAATCCGGCAAAAAAGCCTTTTTCATCTATGCCGAACTGCAAGCTTGCCATTTTCTGAAACGGAAGCAGGTCTTTATTTTCTTCTGAAAATCCTTTGACATATTTTACGCCTATCCAGTCGACTGAAAAGTCATTATACATATCCGGCGAAGAAGATGTTGTAATATTTTGTTTTCTGTAGTGGCAGGCATAACCGAAAGGCTTTATCTGGGGATAGACAATTTCATGAATCTGTCTTAGTTTATTTTCGATATTTTTTCTTTTGGCTTCCGTTTGGGCATCAATTTGTTTTGCAAATGCCGGAGAAAATACAGAATAATAATCTTGTGCTGTCAAAAATCTGACAGGGATATTTTTTTTCAAAGCGCACTCACCTCATCAATAATTTTTACATCTATTATTTTACCACAAATCGACATATCTGTCAAGTATTGCTGAGATAAGCTTCTGCCTGTTTCTGATAGCGGACATCAATCATGGCATCAATCAGCGTACCTTCGGGCGTATATTCTTCTGAAAAGAATTTTCCGTCCTCACGGATAAGCTGTAGAAAACTTCCTTCTGTATAGGGGATGCAGAGTTTCATGCGTTTTGCAGTCTGGGGAAGATGATGAATGACAGCTTTCATCAGTTCCGGAATGCCGTCACCGTGCTTTGCACTGAGCCAGACGGTATCGAAATCGCTTTTTTTCGGCACATCCTGAACCAAATCCGATTTGTTGAGCACATGAATCTGAGGAATTTCAGCGCATCCCAGCTCGGTCAGGAGTTCTTGCGTCATCAGCATTCTATCTTTCACATCTGGTTCAGAAGCATCCATTACATGCAGAATCAGGTCAGCCTGCGCCGTTTCTTCAAGCGTGGAGCGAAACGCCTCGACAAGATGATGAGGCAGTCTGCGGATGAATCCGACTGTATCAGAGAGAATCACTGTTCTGCCGTCCGGAAGTTCCAGCCCTCTTGCAGTGACATCGAGTGTCGCAAAGAGCTTGTTTTCTTCGAGAACGCCGGCATTGGTCAGCATATTGAACAGCGTGGATTTTCCGGCGTTGGTATAGCCGACAACTGCGACAGTCAGGATGCCGTCTTTTTTTCTGCGCTTGGTCATGAACTGCCGATGCTTTTCAATTTCTTTTAGTTCCTTCTGGAGAGAAGCAATCCGGCTTCGGATATGACGCTTATCGGTTTCGAGTTTGGTTTCGCCGGGGCCTCTTGTGCCGATACCTCCGCCAAGACGTGAAAGAGCCTTTCCCATGCCGGTGAGTCTTGTCAGCCGATACTGATACTGCGCCAGTGAAACCTGAATTTTACCTTCGGCAGTGCGGGCACGTCCGGCGAAAATATCCAGAATCAGCATTGTCCTGTCAATGACTTTACAGTCGGTGATGTCTGAAATATTGCGCATCTGCATACCAGTAAGTTCAGTATCGAAAATCAGTAAATCGGCTTCTTCGGATTTAACTGTTTCGGCGATTTCTTCTAGTTTTCCTGCACCGATGCAGGTAGAAGCTTCCGGTGCAGGGCGGTTCTGGATACAAGTCAGAATGGTTTCGCATCCTGCCGTAGAAGCCAGTTCTTCGAGTTCTTTCATGGAGATTTGCGCATCATACTCACCGGTATCAATGCCGATAAGAATTGCTCTGGGCTTCTGGGTTTCCTGCTGAATTTCATGCATAATAGTTAAACTCTCTTTCTCTGTTTCGATGTTTGGAATGACGCTTGTAAGCTTTCGGATTTTCCTCCACACGCATTGCAGGATTGAGTTCACCCCATCCGGAACGCTTTTTCTGATTCAGTTCTTTCTGCGCTTTTTTGCTGAGTTTTTCGTAAGGAACAAATTTTGTTTCTTTCATAACGAGTATCCCCTTTCCTCATAAAAAATCATAAGTTCAAGCATTCTCCGTCTTTGGAAATCACCACGGCCGGAAAAATATTCTGTAATTCTTCGAGATAGTTTTCAGGGTTCATCTCTGCCGGACTGTAATGTGTAAGCCAGAGGCGTTCAGCGTGCGCTTCTCCGGCGAGCCGGCAGGCATCCTGCATCAGCATGTGGCCTTTCTGATTCATGCTTTCTTTTTTGCCGGTATCGCCGTACATGCCTTCGCAGATGAACAAGTCAGAATTTTCTGCAAAATTTACGATTTCCGGAATCGGCCGAGTATCGGTCGTGTAGGTGATTTTGACAGCTTTTCGGGAATCGCCTGTCACCTGTTCCGGAAGAATGGTTCTGCCGTCCGGCAGAACGGCCTGTTCGCCCTGATGGAGTTTTTTCCAGAACTGCACCGGCACTTCCAGAGCCTTTGCCTTTTCCGGCAGAAAGACTGGTTTTTTCCGGAGCGTAAGAGAATATCCCATACAGGGAATACGGTGGTCAACTGGCAGTGCCGAAACGGTCAGCATCGGGTCGATTTTATCTGCTGTCCACGAAAACGGCTGATTTTCCAGCGGATGCAGATTTACCGGAAACGGCAGACAGTCACAGACAGTCAGCAGATTTTTAATTGTTCTTTCCCAACTGATGGGATAATAAATATCCAGCGGTTCTGTTCGGGAGCAGTTTCCGAGAGACAGGAGCAGACCGGGCAGACCTGTCACATGGTCAGCATGGCCGTGTGTGATGAGAATCATTTCAATCCGGCTGAGCTTGCGTTCATGCTGGGCGAAGGCGACCTGTGTGCCTTCTCCGCAGTCGATTAAGACGGCTTTTCCGTTATATTCGACAAATAAGCTTGTCAGGAATCTGTTTTTCAGCGGGAGCATTCCTCCCGTGCCAAGCAGACAAATATCTGGCATAAAAATCACTTCTTTCTGAATAATAAATTTTTTATTTTTTCTTATCCCAAGGCTTTTCTTCGCTTCCTGCCTTGAAGTTATAGACCGGCTTGATGATATTGATAATTTCGGCAGTTGGTTCTAGATTGTCAATAATTTCCTGCATTGGCTTGTAAGCCATCGGGCATTCATCGAGGGTATCCATTCCAACAGAGGTTGTATAGATGCCTTTCATCTGCTGACGGTATTCTGCAATAGAACAGGTTTCTTTTGCCTGACTTCTGGACATCAGCCGGCCTGCGCCGTGCGGTGCGGAACAGTTCCAGTCAGGATTTCCCTTTCCTCTGCAAATCAGACTGCCGTCACGCATATTCATGGGAATCAGGAGGATTTCATCTTTCTGCGCTGAAACCGCACCTTTCCGGAGAATATTGTGTTCCAAGTCGATATAATTATGAATCGTTGTAAACTGGTCTTTCACATGCCAGCGCATTCCTTTGATGATGACATCCGTCATGGCCTGACGATTCCAGACAGCGAATTCCTGTGCAATTTTCATATCATGAAGATACTGTTCAAAGAGTTCGCCTTCGCAGTAGGCAAGATGTTTCGGAACACTGGTTGATTTTGTATTCTTGATTTTCTTCACGGCAGATTCAATTTCTTTCTGTCTGCCCTGTACCTTGTAGTCGGCGATAAGTTTCTGAATTGTGCCGTCATCTGAACCATTGAGACGTTTGTAGGCTTCTTCCTGATAATACTTTGCAATTTCCACGCCCAGATGACGAGAGCCGGAATGAATTACAAGATAAAAATTACCTTCTTCATCTTTATCGACTTCAATAAAATGGTTTCCACCTCCAAGCGAACCGATGCTTAACAAAGCATGTTCCGCATGAATCTGCTTGTAGCAGTATAAGGCAGTCAAATCGACATTATCGGCATAGCGGTGGAGTTTCTGACGGGATGCGAAGCCGGAAGGCACTTCTGCACGGATAAGCTTGTCAAGCTTTTGCGGTTCAATATGTGTTTCCTTGATAACAGTTGTCATCATACCGCAGCCGATGTCTACTCCGACCAAATTCGGCACAATCTTGTCAGTGAGCGTCATAGTCGTGCCGATGGTGCATCCTGCACCGGCATGAACATCGGGCATAATGCGGATTTGTGCATTTTCCGCAAGCGGTTGGTTGCATAATTCCAGAATCTGTGCAACAGATGCTTCATCAGCAGAATCTGTAAATATTTTTGCAAGTGCATATTTTCCTTGAATTTCAAACATAATGGCGAACAACTCCTTTTGTCAGGTGCAGTCGTGAACAGAGCATACGGACATGAAAAAAAGCACTTCTGTTTTTTTACAGAAGTGCTTAACATGCATGACTGAATGGTATCTGGACAAGTTATATCCGGACAGACATTTCCGAAAAGCTACAGTTCACGGCAAATTCTGTAATTAAAATCTGATTTTGTTTGTAAGTCTGATGATAAAATTGATTTTTGAACATACCGTTCACCGCCTTTCTTAAAAATTTGATATTTATTATAGCATATAAAAAAGCATTTGTCAAGAGGTTTTCTGAAAAAAATTTTTCTGACCATAAAAAATACTTGACAAATGCGCCGAAATCAGGTATAATATTTCTTGAGCAGACTGTACGGCAGCGGAAACGATTTCAGTTTACGAGGAAAGTCCGGGCACTACAGAGCAAGGATAGCTGCTAACGGCAGCCGAGGGTGACCTTAGGGAAAGTGCAACAGAAAAGAAACTGCCTTGTGAGTTTCTCACTCGGCACAGGTGGAATGGTGAGGTAAAAGCTCACCGGGGTGCAGGAGACTGCACCGCCGTGTAAACCCTATCCAGTGCAACGCCTTATGGTGCAGTATATCAGACGCCTGCTCGGCGGATATGTCTGCAATGGCGGCTTGAGCCATACGGCAACGTATGGCCTAGATAAATTGCCGTACCCGACAGAACCCGGCTTACAGGTCTGGTCAGAAGGCGGACAGGTTCCTGTCCGTCTTTTTTACAGTTATAAATATATCACAGAAAGAATGTGAAATCTTGAAAAAAATAAATTTTTCCGCACTTGTGCTCTGTCCTGTGATGCTGTTTTCAGGATGTGTCCAGACTCCGCAGGAATCTGAACCCATGGAAACTGCTGT
>JAFRMZ010000213.1 GCA_017430465.1 Oscillospiraceae bacterium | reverse complement strand
TTTCATAATACACGATGGCATCTTCTTCCGGACTTAATTCTATTTTGATTCTTTTCATTTCTATCATCCTCCTCTTTATTATTATACCATACTTTATTTTATATTGCAATAGAGGATAGTATATCACGGACAGCCTCATAAGTAAATGCCACATCAGAAGCAAGTACTTTTTCGCCGTTGGAGTAGCGTGCATCATCACGAATTGTAAAAGTCCAGTCTTTTCCGTCTTCGCTAACTTCATATCCGGTTGCCAAATCATAAGTAATTTCACCACCGTAAGCCTTTGTCAGCGTACTTTGCAGAATTGGGTCATACCGTTGACCATATCCTGTTATTGGATTCCATCCTGCACTCGGTTCAGAATTGACAGCAGCGATGACTTCTGTTTTTTTGACTGTTTCTGATTCCTGTGCATTTGTTTCTGTTGATGCGGATTCTGAATTTTCAGCAGAAGAATTGCTTTCTGTATTCTGAGCTTCTGCCTTAGCAGAACAGCCTGTCAGCAGAAAAACACTCATTAAAGCGATTGTCATCATTTTGTTGTAGTTCATATCTAAGTACCTCCAATAGATTAAATATTCTAAAATAGAATGATAATCATTTTCAAATTAGAGACTTTAAAAAATGATATATCTGAAATATATCGTTCCTAACGCTTGATATGAAATTGAAAATCATTTTCAAAAATAAAATCTATGCTATTATTATATCATAGAAAATGGATTTGTCAATAGTAATTTGAAAATTTTCACATAATTCTCACATTTGAAATTGAGAATCATTCTTTGTTTTAAAAATTTGTATAAAAAAATATCCTGCGTCAGATGCTTCACAGGACAGAAATTTGATATAAAAGGGGAATTTTATACCATAGTATGAAATTGTAGATACAGAAAGAAACAAAATATAGGGCAGTGCATCTGAAATTCTGTTGTATCCTGTAGTCTTAGTATAGCACAGCTTTTCTGTTTTTTCAATGACGGATATGCTTAAAAAAATGATATATTATCTTATCATTGACAAGAAATATAAAAATGGTTATAATAATATTATTATCAGGTAATTTGATAAGGAGATGAAATTCATGAACGCATCAGGAAAAATTGCTGTCATTCTTCCGGAACTGATTGACCCGCTCGATATTGAATTATTGCAGGGAATTCAGGAACAGGCATTTGCTTTTCATCTGGATGTGCTTGTACTGACTGGAATTTTTAATTCACAGGTAGAGTTTCAGCAGGATGATTATACCCATGCACTGGAAAATATTTATTCTCTGGTATGCAAGGCAGAACTGGACGGAATTCTGTTTTGTGCGGACAGATTTCATAATCAGCCTTTGATACAGCAGATTTATGTATATCTTTCTCAGACGGAAATTCCTTGTCTGGTTCTGGGAGAAGAATCCGAAATGATGCCTTTTCTCCATGCACGGCAGAAAGAAAGCATGTATCAGATAACAAAGCACTTGATTCAGGAGCATCACTGCCGGAAATTATACTGTATTACAGGCATACCGGATTCCTATCCTTCGGAACAGAGACTTGCAGGATTCCGTCAGGCAATGCAGGAAGCCGGTCTGGAAGTTTCGGAAAACAGTATTTTTTACGGATATTTCTGGAAAGAGATTCCCGCAAAGATTGCATTACAGATAGCAGAAGGATTTCTGGAACGTCCGGATGCTGTTGTCTGTGCAAGTGATGTTATGGCAATTTCTCTGATGGAAACACTCCGTGAACGGAGAATCCGTGTGCCGGAAGAGATTGCAGTCACTGGCTATGACGGAAGCTGGGCAGCCTTGATGCATTCTGTCACAACGGTTTCCGGTCGTGATGCACAGTTCGGAGCAGATGCCGTCTGTCGCCTTTATGAACTCATGACCGGAACAGCTCAGAATCTCTCCGGAAAAAAACAGTATCTCCGTTATGGCACTTCCTGCGGATGCGGTATTCAGAAAGCATATAAACAAAGTATCGAAAATTATATGCTGGAACAGCATATTAAAATACAGATTCAGCACAAAATCCAGAACAAGCAATTTATTGCCATCAACTGTTTAGAACGCATAACAGCCAATTCAGATGTTTTGACAATAAAAAAAATCAGTGATAATATCGGACAGACTGCACATATTCTTTCCGGCTGGAAAAATTTGGATATTTGTCTTTGTGAAGACTGGAAATTTAATTTTGAAAATCCGGAACATTTCCGTGAAACAGGCTATTCTGAAAACATGTATTTATTATTACCCAAATCCAGAACTGAAGATGAACCGACACATGATACATTTCCAGTCCGGCAGATGATACCCAGACTCCAGCAGCCGCATAAACCTGTTTTAGCAGTTTTCACTTCTCTGCATTTCCGGCGGCAGATTTTCGGTTATATTGCCGCCGTTTACGAAAAAACCGAAGATATTGAACTGGATAATTATTTTGTCAACTGGTGCAATGCGGTTGCCAACGGACTGAATCAGCTGCAAAATCAGGAATATCAGACATATATTTATCAGCAGATGGAATTATTATCCGTCCGTGACCCTTCTACAGGCCTGCTCAACCGGAGAGGATTCGCCGAACATCTTCCGGAATTTCTGCATCAGTGCCGGAAAAAGAAACAAATTCCGGTGCTTCTGCTTCTGACTGGCAATGAAACTTTGCCATCCGGCTATGATATGGCTTTGCTTCTGGCAAACGCTCTCAGAGATGCAACACCGGAATGTTCCGTTTCTGCAAGAATACAGGAAAAAATCTTTGCCGTACTGTTTTCTGTTGCAGGGTATCAGGAAAATTGTGCAGAATCGATTCTGCATAAAACAGAAAAGGAACTCTGTCATTTAATGGGGAATCTGCTTTCTTTCCGGCTTGTGACTCTGGTACAGTCTCTGAAATCAGATACGCTGAATCAGACCGAAGCAGAAATCAATACTGCTGTATTAGCCTTGCAGGAGAAAAATAAAATCTATGCGGAATATGATGTAGATTATAAAGAATCTCTTTACCGGCTCAGGAGAAATTTACAGACTTTTTCTCAGAAAAACTGGAATATTCCTGATATTGCAAAGGAAATCGGCATCAGCCGGAGTCATTTGCAAAAATTATATAAAGAATTATTCAATGTCAGCATCTGGGAGGATTTAATCTCGATACGCATCAGCAAGGCACAGCAGCTTCTTCTGTATACCGGAATGAAAATTTCTGAAATTGCACTTTCCTGCGGTTATCAGACAGAAGCACATTTTATGCGGCAGTTCAAGAAAAAAACAGGTCTGACACCGTCTGAATACAGAAAAAAGCAAATCAAATAAGATAATATGCTATCAAAATAAGACAATATGCAATTTACTTTTTACAGAAAATCTGTTATGATAAAATTATACTAAAAAAATCATCAAAGGGGAGTTTTATTATGACAAAAAAGAAAATTCTGTCGGCATTACTGGCAGTACAAATGATAGTATCTGGCATCAGTATGATGGGGGCTTCTGCGATGGCGAGAGTTTCAGTGCATGACCCTTCCATCATCAAAGACCCCAAAACAGGAACATACTATGTTTACGGCTCTCATGTAGAGGCCGCAAAATCCAATAACTTACAGGACTGGTACAGATTCACAAATGGCTATACAACGCCTAAAAATGTGGAATTTGGTGATATGTCCGCCAATCTGAAAAAAGCTTTTGACTGGAGCGGCGAAAATCTGGAAGACTGCGTGAATGGTTTTGCTGTCTGGGCTCCTGATGTCATCTGGAATCCGGATTATGTCAACACGGACGGTTCAAAAGGTGCATACGTGATGTATTTCTGTACATCTTCCACTTATATCCGGTCAGTTATCTGCTATGCCGTGTCTAAAAATATCGAAGGCCCTTTTCAGTTTGTTGATACGCTGATTTATACAGGCTTTACCGCCAATGACCAGTATGTTACAAGCAGTACTAAAAACGTCAATAAAAAATATACTTCCACAAATATTGATGAATTGATTGCTTCTGGTGAAGTGACCTATAATAAAAATTGGTTCAGTGGCAATAATTATAATAATAACTTATTCCCGAATGCCATTGACCCGACTATCTATTATGGCACTGACGGAAAAATGTATATGACTTATGGTTCATGGTCAGGCGGCATCTTTACACTGGAAATTGATAAGAAAACTGGTAAAGTGATTCATCCGAAATCCGGCACGACTTCTGACGGCAGAATGATTGACAGCTATTTCGGTACAAAATTAGTCGGCAGCTATCATAAATCTGGTGAAGCTCCGTTTATTGAGTACAATAAAGAAACAGGCTATTATTATTTATGGGTGACTTTCGGCGGTCTGTTTTCTGACGGTGGCTATAATATGAGAGTTTACCGTTCCAAGAGTCCGACTGGTCCTTTTGTTGACCCGTCCGGAAAATCCGGCATTCAGACAGCAACTTCCAATCTGGATGACTATGGTCTGAAAGTCATGGGAAACTACAAATTCAGCACGCAGGACAGAGCTTACATGGCTTGCGGTCATAACTCTGTTTTACAAGATGATGATGGAAACTGGTATTTATTCTATCATGCAAGATTTGATGATGGTACAGAATATCATGAAGTCAGAGTACATTCCATGCAGTTCAATTCTGAGGGCTGGCCTGTTGTCGCTCCGAATGAATATCAGGGAGATAAAATTGATGCAGGCGGTTATGAAATTTCTGACATTGCCGGAACTTATGAATATATCAACCACGGCAATGATACCAGCAAGAAAATTTATAACGCTTCCACTATCACGTTAACGGCTGACGGCAAAATTTCCGGTGCAGTTTCCGGTACATGGTCAGAAGCTTCCGGCTCGAATGATGCTGTTATCAAAATCGGAAATCAAACTTATTATGGAAAATTCCTTGCTGCCAAAGACGAAAAGGGTAAGAAAGTCATGTCTTTCACCGCAGTCGGAAGCAATAACCAGACTATCTGGGGCAACCAGACAAAAGCTTTCACCGGAACACCCAGAGCAGGCGGCTATTCTGCGGCGAATTTTGCAGAAGGGTCAGTCTTCACAATCAAGAATGTCAATAGCGGTCTTTATATGGAAGTTGCCGGAAATGAAGCTGCTAATAATACCAATGTTCAGCAATGGGATTTGAACGGCGGTGACACGGAAGCCACAAATACTCCCGATACTTGGAACATGTGGAGATTATTCAATGCCGGTGATGGCTATTATTATATTCTTTCCGAAGTCGGTGACGGTGCAACTTATGCATTGGACATTGCCGGTAAAAAATCTGATAACGGTACAAATATCGGCATTTATCAGTTTAACGGCAATGATAACCAGAAATTCAAGCTGACTAAAAATGCAGATGGTTCTTATAAAATCCGGACAAAAGTTTCCGGCGACAAATCCGCTGTTGAAGTAGAAAGCGGCAGTTCTGAATATGGTGCTAACATTCAGGAATGGGAAGTCAACGGTGCAAATTGTCAGGACTGGCTTCTGGAATCCGTACAAGACCCCGGTCTGGAAATGAATACTGATGTTCTTTATACATTCAAGAATGTCAATTCCGGTTTTGTTATGGATATTGCAGACGGAAAAATGGAAGATAATTCCAATGTACAGCAATGGGAATCCAATGGATTTGACTGTCAGAAATGGAAGCTTGTACCTTTCAAGCAGGGCGGAAATTATTATTATATCCATTCTGTATCTGATGAAAATTATGTACTTCGTTCTGATGGTGCGGAAAATGGCGGAAATCTCAGTATTCAGACTTATTCCGGAAAAGACAGTGCAATGCTGTTCAAGTTTGCAAAAAATCCGGACGGTTCTTATAAAATTATGACCCGTTCTTCCAAAGATGCAAAAGTTCTGGAAGTTTCTGGTGCAAGCACAGAATATGGTGCAAATGTTCAGCAGTGGGAAGTCAATGGAAACAACTGTCAGAAATGGAATGCGGAAACAGAAACAATTGTAACTGAAACAGAACCCACACCAACTGAACCTGTTTCTCCCTCTGTAATTGCTGATGTGACAGCAGACGGAAAATTTGATACTGCTGATATTATCGCTGTCCAGAGATGGCTTCACAATGATGGAACACATCTCAGCAACTGGAAAGCTGCTGACCTGAACAATGACGAAATTATCAATGTTTATGACCTGATTCTTATGAAAAAAGCATTGCTCAAAAAATAAAAATCATAAATCCGCAGAATTCTGTAAAAAGCGATTCTGCGGATTTTTTCAGATACTTGCATTATAGTTATTCAACTTTAAAATAATATGAAATAGCGTTGTCTAAAGTATCAAACTGACGCAGATTGTATTTCAGCCATCTTTTTAGATTAGCCCATTCTTTTTCAATTGGATTTAATTCTGGAGAATAAAGCGGAAGAAAAATCAGAGTCATATGATGAGCTTCCGCAATTGCGTGAAGTCTTTTCTTTCTGTGAAAAGAAGCATTATCCATTACAATGACAGAATTTTCAGAAAGTTCCGGTATTAGATTCTGTTCAAACCAACTTTCAAACAGCATCCCATTCATAGAGCATTCATACTGTAAAGGTGCAATGTTTTGATTTCCTCTCTCTTCTGGCTGCCACGATATTTGTTCTTCTGAATTTCTTCCCTTATATGGATTTTGACGTTCTCTTTTTGCAAATTTTTCATATACTGCTGATTTTCGCATAGTTTTTAGAGGTTCCCTGTATTTGAAAGTAAATAGTACGATGATTGATGCACTTTATAACTACCGCCGCTACGATGAGAGCTGTCTACAAAGCTGGCTCGAGGAAGGTGTGACCATGATACAGA
The DNA here is from genome assembly GCA_017430465.1 of Oscillospiraceae bacterium. Classification (GTDB taxonomy): domain Bacteria; phylum Bacillota; class Clostridia; order Oscillospirales; family Ruminococcaceae; genus UBA3855. Next base: position 2,786 of record JAFRMZ010000213.1, on the reverse strand, counting down.
CGATTCAGAACTAATATGATCATAGCATGAGGAAAGGGCTATGTCCTCCGTGACCGTGTACGGAAGGCATGGTCCTGATTCTTTTCAGATGCCTGTTCAATTTCGTCACTACTTCCGATTCTCTCTGCGATACTGAAGCGCCGTTACCCCCACCTTACTACGAAACTGCCGCATAAAATGTGCATTGCTGCCGAATCCGACCTGCTCGGCGATCTCGGTGACCCGAAGTTCTGTATGTGTCAGCAGCCATTGGGCTCGTTTCAGTCTTGCATTCAGCACATCCTCGATGATAGAAATGCCATATCGTTCCTTATACAGCCGCTGTAAATAGCCAATGCTGAGGTGATAACTTTCTGCGATCCCAGAAAGATTCCAGTCCTGCTGCGGCTCGGAATGGATCTCGAAATGCAGATGCTCGATCTGCTCCTGCGTGCTGGTCGGGAAATTATACCGGATGCTGCACCGCAGGTCAAGCTTTTCCTTGCCGATGTCCAGGTGATGCTCCAGTTCATTCATATTGTGCAGCAGAAATGTGTCTGTCACACAGATCGGCTCCGTGTCGATCAGGTGCAGCATCGTTACCTGCCGATGCAGGTAGGTGTCGTGCAGCAAATGGATCCAGCTTTCCGCCGAATGTTCTTCGTCCCCCGGCAGCAGTACTGCAAAATACCGCTCCGTGATGCGGCAGAACAGCTCCCCCTGACAGCACACCTTACGCAGCGCATTGGCGATCAGACCTGTTATACTGACCGGTGTCTGTGCATTGGTCGGATAGGTCAGCAGAATATACCGGTAACATTGTCCGCACGTCATCTGGCGTGCGGCTTTTTCCAGAAAGCCACGGCGGTTCAGGATGCCGGTCTCTGGATCGTATACGGACAGGGAGTCAAACTGCTTGTGGATATAGTCCGTATACAGCCGCATTTGCATCGCATTCAGTCCCTCGGCGATCACGTCGCACCAGTAGATATAATGCTCGTCCAGACAAATATCATCCACTGTCGGATAGGCGGTCGAGAGATACCCGAACACCTGATCATTGTAATGCAGTGCGGACAATACCAGCAGCATCGGCTCGTGCGGCATTTCCAGTGCGGGCAGGATCTGCTGCGTCGGGAAATGATACATACAAGGTACATTCACCGGCAGCCGTTTGGAAAGCAGCAAAAGCATCTGTTCTGAAAACACATCCCTCCGGTAGCGTGATGAATCCTTGAAATCAAATGTCCAGTCTGCGAACAGGCAGACATCGAGCCAGAGAATATTGAACTGCGTATACGCCAGCTCGTCGATCTGCGAAGACAATTCTTCCAGAGAACCGGCACCGGTGAAGCGTGAGAGCTGGTTGGATGCCATGTAATTTTTCCGGCGTTCATACAGCTCCATGCGATTGATAACGTGATTTCTCATGGCAAGCGGTGCGGCTTCTGTCAGCGGCGGACAGCCGCAGGAGATGCCCTGCTGGATGACTTGTGGTGTCTGCGGAATGCTGCATTTCTGTCCGGTCAGGATCTCATGCAGGCAGCAGACTGACCGGATACCAAGCCCCTTTTCCCTGCCGGTGACGGTCGTGAGCGTCGGTGTATACAATGCCGCACGCCAGCCGCCGTCGTATCCTGTCACAGCAATATCATCAGGAACACGGATGCCATGTTTCGCCAAACGTTCCATGAGCGTCATCGCCATCACATCATTGGCGCAGACAACTGCCTCCGGCTTTGCGATGCTGCCGTCTGCGATACGGTCGGCAATGTCCGTTGGCACTTGCTTCCAGTAATAGCCGTAAAATACCATCGTTTCGTCAATGGCAAGCCCATGCTCCTGCATCGCTCTGCGGTATCCGTTTTCACGCTGCTGTGAGATCTCATGGTCAGGAACACCGCCCAGAAATGCGATATTCGTAAAGCCGTGATCCTCGATCAAGTGCTTTGTGATAAGGCGCACTCCCTCCTCATGCTCTGCATAGACAGTCTCCATGCCTTCCATTCGTTCATCCAGCACCACACAGGAAAGTTGCTTTTCCCGCAAGACCGCTGTGATCTGCTCACACATTGCTGTCCTGTGGAATCGTCCGGCGGCAAAGATCACACCATCAAACGATGCTGTACCCAGAAGCTGATAGATGCTCTCTAATCCTTGGATATAGGGTGTGTTATAGCTGTCGGAAATGGTATTGAACGTATCTGTCAGAATCATCACATCATAGCCGAGTGCTTTTGCCGTTTCGTGGATACCGCTGACCAATTCCGTTTCCAGGATATCGCAAAGCCCTGGCAAGATCACAGCGATTCGTTTCCGCATAAGCTCGCCTCCTTTTGTTAATTCTATTATAGCACACACGCACGCAAATGTCAAAAAGGAAGGGCTGAACTTCACAAGAAGCCCAGCCCTTACCCATATTATTTTGTGAAATTGCCGATTGTCAGACCGAGTGCCTTGGTCTGTGCAGCGATGATGCCGGCAACGACCGTTGCACCCTGTTCGGAGAGGTGCGTATTGTCGAGCGTGGTATGCTCGGCATCAATCCAGCAATGGAGTGCTGCGGTATTATCTGCACCGATCTGGTTGTAGTATGCGGTGGTCAGCGTCGTCGCATCAATGACGGGTACATTGTAGTCCTTGCCAAGCTGGATGAGTGCCTGCTGGTATACTATCCTCTATTGCAATATAAAATAAAGTATGGTATAATAATAAAGAGGAGGATGATAGAAATGAAAAGAATCAAAATAGAATTAAGTCCGGAAGAAGATGCCATCGTGTATTATGAAAAAACAATGGGAAGAAAT
>JAFRMZ010000212.1 GCA_017430465.1 Oscillospiraceae bacterium | reverse complement strand
TAGAACTGGACGCTGAAAAAGTGTTATCCATTCCGAGAAAAATCCGTTCTCTGGAAGTAGTCCGCAGAGGATTCATGTCAAATTTCCTGTTCCAGAATGTAGCGAATATTTTCAATGCACCGCCGGAAGTGATTGAGATTATCAGTTCACTGCCGAACGCACCGGAGGGAGAATTGATTGACGTATCGCCGGAAACCAGAAAAGATTTATTTGTCAATGACGAGGGAGAAGTCGACTTGCCTGATGAGTTTGTGATTGGAAAATCAAGTGAAATTTTTGGTGAAAAAATTTATAGTGATATTACAGATACTCTCACACAGAAAACAGAAGAAATCCTCTCACAGCCTGAACCCCCTGAACAGAAACAAGTACAGCATTTACAGGAAGTTTTCAGGAAAGAGCTTGTTGCACCTGTCATGCAGGTAACAAATGAAAATTACGAAGCTGATTTGAAATCTAAAGAAGCCAAAAAATTACAAAAGACTTTAGAGCAGAAATCAGACCGCATTATCACACAGGAATATGGTAATTATGCAATTCAGAAAAAGACTCTCGAAACACAGAGACAGGATGCCCTTGCAAATTTGCATGAATCCGGTCAGACTTCTGAAGAAGTCAATGCTGAATTTGATACATTGGTACAGTAGACAACAGACGCATTCAAAGAAAGGGTTTCTGAGCTTTTACAGGATACTGTGCCAGAACTCTGTGAAGAATTCGTAAAAACTGTTGAAACACAGAAGCGTGAACAGAAAAAAGAAACCATTGAAGAAGCTGCTCGTGTACATTTGAGAGGATTTGCAAGGACAATTCCGTCATTTCTGATGGCTTACGGCGATGAAAATACAACTCTTGCCACATTTGATACCATCATTCCGGATGAAGTATTTCAGGAAGTAACAAGTATCAGCCTTGACCAGTTCCGGCTGCTGCGTGACGGCGGTATCTATCTGGATGCTGAAACAGGCGAACAGAAACAGTATGCAGGGAATCTTTTTGACCCTGTTGTATTTGATGATTCTGTCAAAGAGTTTTTGTCGTTGCGAACAAAACTGGCTGATTATTTTGATGAATCGCAGGAGCAGGATATTTTTGATTATATCCCTCCACAAAAAACAAATCAGATTTTCACTCCGAAATACATTGTCAAGCAAATGGTAGATATGCTTGAAAAAGAAAATCCGCATTGTTTTGATGACCCAGACAAGACTTTCATTGACTTATATATGAAATCAGGGCTGTATATTGCTGAAATTGTCAAAAGACTTTATAATAGTGACGGCATGAAAAATGCATTCCCTGATAAAAAAGAACGCCTACAGCATATTTTTGCAAATCAGGTCTATGGACTTGCACCCACTGAAATTATTTATCAGATAGCTTTGCATTTTATCCTTGATTTTGATATAGACGGAAATATTGAAAAATTCAATCTTAAACAGGTGGATGCTTTGGCGTTTTCCAAAAATGGTACGTTAGAACAAGAATTAAACAGATTATTTGATTAAATTTTCAAGATATACAACGAGGAGATTTATGATGAAGAAAATAATTTCAATGACATTTGCATTGACCATGCTGCTTTCCAGCAGTACCCTAACTGCATTTGCAGAAGAAACACCCATACCAGCTAATGTAGACGAAGCTGTCTATGAACAGCTTCTGGAAAATAAATGGATATGTGACGAAAATTCAGACGGAATCATCACTGATGAAGAACTAGCACAGGCTACGCAGCTCACTGTCAACCTTGACAGCATCACAGATTTGTCATGGCTGACAAAAATGCCGTCCTGCCACTATCTTTCGTTCAAAAATGGAACTCTTACCGATTTCTCTGTTTTGAAGGAACTGCCTGCATTGAATTCGCTTTCCATGAATTCCGTTCCTGTCACTGACATTTCTTTCATAAAGGAACTGAATCTGGAATCCTGCCGGTTCAGCGGGATGGAGCAGATTACACCTGAACAGCGGATGGAGGTACTGCGTTTTTCCACACCAGAATTTTGGGCAGGAACATCCGGAGAGGTTAAATGCTATCCACGGGGATTGGTAGATTATCAGCTTTCTATTGCTGACAAAGATGTGGCTGTATTTATGGACAATACAACCTCCACAATCTATCCTGATGAACGTATCTATGGTGCATCCGCCGGAAAAACGGCATACACTGTTTCTTTGGATGGAAAGGACTACTACACTGGTGAAATTATTGTGAAAGAAAATCCTGGTGCATATAATCCGGGACTCCATAACACAGGCATTGAACATTTTGAAGTTGGACAAAGTAAATACTACAATCCTGATTCGGAACCCGGAAACAGCGGTCTCGTGACACTGGTAAACGGAACATTATATAGTGTCAGGGGTAGCGAAATCAAAACTGTCGAAACAGATGTGCTGGATTATGAATATATTTACAAGCGCAGCTACAGCAAGTCCTATAATTATGCAGACATGGTACTGAAATCAGATGGTACATTACTTGTCAATGGTGAACCGATTACTGACATTAAGGTAGAATCTATGAGAGAGGGATTTTTCCTCGGTGAAAATGGTTATATCTATACAATTGTTCCTGATGGTGAAGGATTTACCGTTTCTACAGTCACAACAGAATCCAAGGGGTGGGTTGACGGCTGCAATCCACTTTATGTTACAGCAGATGGAAATCTGAAATATTACAGCACAGATTTGATTGGTGAAGGCAAAATTCGTGTGTTTACTGGAAACATCAATATCAGCGAACCGATTAGTGCCTGTAAATTTGGTTCTGTCTGCTATGTGGTGAGTAAGTCCCATACACTCTACGAACTTAGTTTTTACAGTTCTTTCACCAAAACGAAAATTGCCGATGATGTCCTATCAGTAGAAGTATCAGCGGACGGAAGTCAGGTTGAATACACCAAAACTGACGGAACTAAGGAAATAATTGAGAATTATGGTGCTGCTGGCGGATATACAAGCCGAGCTAAAAAATATCTTGGCATTGATGCTGGTACATTTTATATTCGTGAATACCAAAACCGTGGCATTGAGGAAGATGATGCTGTTTTTGACTATTACATTGATAAAAATCGTACCATGTCGCTGTCATTTTTAGGAAACTACTGCGGACTGACTCATGTTGAGGGTGAGATTGGTGAGGCATATGATAATGTACAGGATAATGGCTATGTTTACTTTCTCCGTACTGATGGAAGTATCTGGAAGTACAATCTGGACACACAGCAGTGGCAGGAGGCAATTGCCGGAACAGTTCCGATAACATCCGAAAAATTAAAAGGCGATGTGAACAATGATGGAACTTTTAATGTCGTTGATATAATTCTCCTCCAAAAGTGGCTGCTGGCTGTTCCAGATACACATCTTGCAGACTGGAAAATGGCTGATTTCTGTGAAGATGACAAACTGAATGTGTTTGATTTATGCCTTATGAAGAGAGAATTGTTAAACAGCAAATAAAACTATAAGTGATTGCAAAATAGAAAGATAGAGTGCAATGTAAATAAGCCATTTTCTCCGGTCAAAAGTCATATTATGATTGAAAAAGTGAAGAGATGGAGAAAAACAAAAATTTGAAAAATAACTATTTATAGCTTTTTTGAATTTTGCAATCGCCCAGCGACTATACAATCAAGGAGAAAACACTATGCAGGAGATAAAAGATATGACTGCTATCAAAATTGGGCAGACGGAAAACGTTGAGGCAGGAACAGGTTGTACAGTTTTTCTGTGTCCAAAGGGAATGCGTGCAGGGCTGGACGTTCGTGGCGGAGGACCTGCTTCCCGTGAAAGTCAGCTGCTCAATCCGCTGATGTCTGCCGAAGTCATACACGGCATTGTGCTTGCAGGCGGCAGTGCTTACGGACTGGATGCGGCAGGCGGTGTTATGCAATATCTGGAAGAACAGAATATCGGCTTTGATGTTGGAGTTACAAAAGTTCCGCTTGTGGCACAGGCAGATATTTTTG
>JAFRMZ010000211.1 GCA_017430465.1 Oscillospiraceae bacterium | reverse complement strand
TATCATCAACGCCGGCGTTACTTCTCCGTAAACTCTCTATGATGAAGAAGTTGCTACTTTCGATGCTGATGAAGTTTATGACCAGAAAGACAGCGCAGGCTTTATCAATCTGTTCGGCCTGCCGATTAAGGTAAGAGCAAAGCTCGAACAGAAAAGAAATGCTGAAAACAAGTGATTCTTGTTTCTCTTGATTTATTTTGATTTGTTAATTGGTTATTTGTTAGATGTATGAAAATTTGAGGTGTTACTATGACAGAAAATGAAAACACCCGTCCGGAAGATGTATCCGTTCCGGAATCTACAGCAGAAGAAACCGTTTCCGCATCATCCGATGCGGAAACACCTTCCAAAAATAAGCCGTTACAGGCCGTTCAGCAGAGCCTGCGAGGTGCAGTATTCGATGAAGTCGATTTGGACTGCGCTGTGTTTCATAACAGCAATCTCTATTGTGTGGCAATTTCTAATTCCAATATCAATGAATGCCGGATTGAAGAATCTGCAATGGAAAATGCACAGTTCAGAAATCTGGGAATGAAACACGCCTCCTATCAGGCGGCCGACTTGCAGGGTGCTGTCTTTACAGATGTTAATCTGCTGGGCAGTACTATCAAGCATTCCGGTATGCAGGAAGCAAGATTCTCAAATATGAATCTTGCTGGCTCAGAATTCCAGAACTGCTCTCTTGAAGATGCACATTTCAATAACTGCGACTGGGAAAATGCCACTATTGACGGAATTCCCGTCAGAGATATGATTTCGGCTTATATGGAAGTACAAAATTCTTGAAATGACTATCATTAGCATGGCATGGAGATTTTTTCCGAAATCTCCTGCCTTTGCATTTTACACCGGAGGAAAGATTTTATGGCACTTTGGGCAGGAAGATTCTCAAAAGAAGTTGACGAAACTGTTAATGCATTTAATTCATCCATCGCATTCGATGCCAGAATGTATGCGCAGGACATCAGAGGAAGCATCGCTCATGCAACAATGCTCGGCGACTGTGGGATTATCGAAAAATCAGAAAGTGAAGCCATTATTGCAGGCCTGAAAGAGATTCTAAAAGACTTGCAGGAAGGTGCGCTTGTATTCGACCCCAATGCCGAGGATATTCACATGTTTGTCGAAGCCGAACTCACAAAACGGCTCGGCAGTACCGGAAAACGTCTGCACACAGCCCGTTCCAGAAATGACCAGGTTGCTCTTGACATCAGACTATATCTGCGTGATGAAATGGAACATATCAAGAAATTGATTCTGGAACTCATGCAGACTATCTGCGATACTGCTGAACAGCATACTGAAACAATTATGCCGGGCTATACCCATTTGCAGAGAGCTCAGCCGATTACGTTCGCACACCATGTGCTGACTTATGCACAGATGCTTAAAAGAGACTATGAACGCATCTGTGATGCTGTAGGCAGAATGAATGAATGTCCTCTCGGAAGCGGTGCACTCGCCGGAACAACTTATGCTGTCAACCGTCAGCAGACTTCTGATTTGCTGGGATTCCGTCAGCCAGTCGAAAACAGTCTTGACGGCGTTTCTGACCGTGATTTCTGTATTGAACTGTGCTGTGCATTGTCCCTGCTTATGACACATTTGTCCAGATTTTCAGAAGAAATTATTCTCTGGTGCTCTTGGGAATTCAAATTCGTTGAGCTGGATGATGCCTATGCAACTGGTTCTTCTATTATGCCCCAGAAGAAAAATCCTGATGTGACAGAATTAATCAGAGGAAAAACCGGCAGAGTTAACGGCGATTTGATAACTCTGCTCTCTATGATGAAAGGCCTTCCGCTTGCGTATAACAAAGACATGCAGGAAGATAAAGAAGCTATCTTCGATGCTATTGATAATACAGAACTTTGTCTGAAAACTTTTATTCCGATGCTCAGAACAATGCGTGTTCTAAAGGATAATATGAGAAAGGCCGCTGCCAAAGGCTTTATTAATGCGACCGACTGTGCAGATTATCTCGTCAAGAAAGGGATGCCTTTCCGTGATGCCTATAAAATTACTGGTACACTCGTTGCAAAATGCATCGAAAAAGATTTGACGCTCGAAACACTTCCGCTTGCCGATTATCAGGCAATGACAGAACTGTTTGCAGAAGATGTCTATCAGGCAATCAGTCTCGATACCTGCGTCAGAGAGCGCAAATCCTACGGCGCACCCTCTCCGGATGCCGTAAAAGTACAGTTACAGCATTTGCGTGAGACATTATCCAACTATCAGAAATCATGAAAAAGCGTCAGCTTAAATTTATCTTAGCCCTGACATTCCTGAGCGTGATTATATGGATTATCGGGGAGTTCATCATTGGTGAACTGTTCAATAGCTTTGCATTGTCCGTCATCTGGGCGGTGATATGTCTGATTCTCTGCTGTGCTTACAGTCTTTGGAAATGTCCCCGTGAACCCGATGAAGATGATGACGAACATCTTAAAAATCAACAGAAGGAGGACAAATAATTATGTCCGTAAAAGTCTATATTGACGGTCAGGCTGGCACAACAGGCCTCAAAATTGTCAGCCGTCTCGAAGCCCGTGAAGATATTCAATTGCTGAAAATTGCTGACGAGGACAGGCATAATAATCAGAAACGAGCCGAAATCATGGCGGAAGCTGATTTTACTTTTCTCTGCCTTCCAGATGATGCCGCCCGTGAAGCAGTTACACTCGCCGGAAATCATACCCGTCTGATTGATGCTTCCACTGCACACAGAACAAATCCGGAATGGGCTTACGGATTTCCGGAACTTGCTCCGGAGTTCCGCCAAAAGCTGGCAAATTCCAATAAAACAGCCGTTCCCGGATGCTATGCAAGCGGATTTATCTCGCTTCTGTATCCTATGGTGAAACACGGCCTGATTCCGGCTGATTTTCCTGTCTTTGCTTATGCAACATCTGGTTACAGCGGTGCTGGCAAGAACGCTATCGCACAGTATGAGGGCGATGATAAGCCTTATGAATTCCATTCGCCCCGTCAGTATGCACTCTCCCAGCAGCATAAGCATCTGCTTGAAATGCAGTTGTTTTCCGGACTGACTTATAAACCAATGTTTAATCCGATTATCTGCGATTATTACAGCGGTATGGTCGTTTCTGTTCCGATTCAGACAAGAATGCTCGATAAGAAAATCACTATCGAACAGGTAAATCAGACCTATCAGGAACATTATGCAGATGCAAAACTAGTTTCTGTCAATCCGCTGATGCTCCCTGAAGAACAGAAAAGTTTCTTCTTGGCTTCCAATACGCTGAGTGGTCAGAATAAGCTTGAAATCTTTACATTCGGCAATGATGAACAGATTCTGTTATGTGCCCGTCTGGATAATCTTGGAAAAGGCGCATCCGGTGCGGCTGTCCAGTGCCTCAACATCATGACAGGCATTGACGAAACTACCGGTTTGCTCTGAAAGGTGACATCATGAGTACAGAATCAGAAAACGAGCAGAAAGGTCAGGCCGTTCTGGATAAAATCTATGGCTATGCCGTGAAAGGACTTCCGGCTTCCAAGCCTGCCGATGAACTTGCAAAAGAATATCTTTCCAAGAATAACGGCAATGTTCAGAAAGCAACAGATGCGTTAATCGCCAATCAGGTCGCAAAATGCACAACAACCGGATTTCTCACCGGACTGGGCGGTATCATCACACTGCCGGTCACACTGCCGGCGGATATTACTTCTTCTATGTATGTACAGATGCGCATGATTGCAGCTATCGCCGTGATGCATGGCTATCGCCTTCATGATGATGCTGTCAAGACAATGGTTTATTCTGTGCTTTTGAATATCGAACTCGGCAATGTTCTGAAACAAATCGGTGTGAAAACGGTGGATAAAGTCGCCGTCAGTATGCTGAAAAAACTTCCCGGAAAAATTCTGACAAAAATCAATCAGAAATTAGGTTTCCGGTTTATCACAAAATTCGGCCAGAAAGGAATTATCAATCTTGCAAAAGGGATTCCGTTTCTGGGCGGCGGCATGAATGCAGTGCTCAATCTTGCAGAAACAAAGGCAATTGCTGACCGTGCCGTCAAAGCATTTTCCAGTTAAAGAGGTGTATTTTTTTGAATAAGAAAGAATTTAAAGGCTTTGCATTTGTCGAAGGCGGTGTCTGCGCTGCTGATGGTTTTCAGGCAAACGGTATTCACTGCGGAATCAAGGCAAACGGCAATCCAGATAAAAATGATTTGGCTCTGATTTATGCAGAATCGCCCTGTACGGCTGCGGCTATGTATACAACTAATAAAGTGCAGGGCGCACCTATTGCCGTCACAAGAAAACATCTTGAAGACGGAACAGCACAAGCAGTTATTGTCAATTCCGTAAATGCCAATACCTGCAATGCTGATGGTATTGAAAAGGCTGAAAAAATGTGTCAGTTCGCCGCAGATGCCCTGCATCTCAAGCCAGAAGATATTATTGTCGCTTCTACTGGTGTTATTGGTCAGCCTCTGCCTATTGAACCTATTGAAAAAGGCGTTCCAGCTCTTGCAAAAGGTCTGAACCATAACGGCAATACAGAAGCTGTTCATGCTATCATGACAACTGATACCCAGCCAAAAGAAGTTGCTGTAGAATTTACCATCGGCGGAAAAACCTGCCGTCTTGGCGGTATGCTCAAAGGCAGCGGTATGATTCATCCGAATATGGCCACAACACTCACATTTCTAACGACAGACTGCGCTGTTTCATCTGGTATGCTCAGACAGGCTCTCCGTGATGTTGTAACAGTTACCCTTAACAGAGTCAGCGTTGACGGCGATACTTCCACAAATGATATGATTTGTATTCTGGCTAACGGAAAAGCTCAGAATTCTGAAATCAATGATACGACTGCAGATTTTGAAATCTTTAAAGATGCTCTTTATGCCGTTCTTATGAATCTTTCCAGAATGATGGCTCGTGACGGTGAAGGTGCTACCAAACTGATTGAATGTGTCTGCACAGGTGCTTCTGATGATAAAACTGCTGAAATTGTTGCAAAATCTGTTATCACATCCAGCCTGTTCAAAGCCGCTATCTTCGGCGAAGATGCCAACTGGGGCAGAATTCTCTGTGCAGTTGGCTACGCTCCGGCAGAATTTGATATTCATCAGGTTAATGTTTCTATGAGTTCTCCCAAAGGCTGTATTGATGTCTGCAAAAACGGCGCAGGCGTAGAATTTTCAGAGGAGAAAGCTAAGGAAATTCTCTCCGAAGAAGAAATTCTGGTATCTGTCAGCATCGGGGACGGCGCAGGCTCAGCGGTTGCATGGGGCTGTGACCTTACTTATGATTATGTCAGAATCAACGGTGACTACAGAAGTTAATTGCATCAAAGAAACAAAACGTTTATTTGTTGGTTATTTCCAAGGAGGAAAGAACAATGGAAAAAGAAGTCATTTCCAATGCGGTCAGAGCCAAAGTCCTGAACGATGCTCTGCCATATATTCAGAAATATCATGATAAAGTTGTCGTTATCAAGTATGGCGGAAATGCTATGACTAACGAAGAACTGAAACAGGCTGTCATGAGCGATATTGTCCTGCTGACGCTGGTCGGTGTCAAGCTCGTGCTGGTTCACGGCGGAGGCCCTGAAATCAATGATATGCTCAAAAGATTAGGCATTGAGAGCAAGTTCATCAACGGTCTGCGCTATACAGATGAAAATACTATCGATGTGGTTAAGATGGTGCTCGCCGGAAAAGTCAATAAGGAACTTGTAACCTTATTAGGTCAGGCAGGCGGTCAGGCGGTCGGCCTCTGCGGTCTGGATGAGAAAATGCTTCTCGCTGAACGGGCATACGGCGAAAATGATGAGGATTTAGGCTATGTCGGCAAAATCACAAAAGTCAATACTAAGCCTATCACAGATGCGCTGAATAATAACGTCATTCCAGTTATCGCAACAGTTGCATGTGATGAAAAAGGTCAGGCTTATAACGTCAATGCGGATACTGCTGCATCCCGAATCGCTGCCGAACTCAAAGCCGAAAATCTCATTCTGCTGACCGATATTGCTGGTCTGCTGAGAGATAAGGACGACCCCAGCACGCTGATTTCTTCTGTAAATGTCAGTGAAGTGCCGTTCATGAAAAAACGTGGTATCATTTCCGGTGGTATGATTCCCAAAATAGATTGCTGTGTCGAAGCTGTCCGCAGAGGTGTCAAGAAAACAGCTATCATTGACGGCAGAGTGCCTCATTCGATTCTGATTGAAATGCTGTCGAATGAAGGCCTTGGCACACAGTTCAGATAATGCTGTTTCTGAGTCTTCTGCCGGTGCTGATTGGCGGTGGCTGTATCGTCATCGGATGTCTTCCGGAACATCACCGGAATATCCGGAATCCGGAATTCACCGAGGGCGAAATTGTCGGCACTGTGACACAGAAACTCTTTCAGAAACACAGCGAAACGCTTTCGTTTGCACCCGTTGTGCAGTATCAGACGGTGCAGGGCGGACAAAAGGCTTCTGCAAGAAATTTTGTTCCGGAATGGCAGTACCATTACCGGACAGGTGATAAAATTACTGTATGTTATGATAGAAATCATCCGGAATTATTCGAGATTCATAACGGGAACGGCTATGCCTTCCGGAAAATACTCTGCATCACTGCCGGAATCGGAATTCTGACGGCGTATGCAGTGCTATGCATACAGTATTGATTACTATCAAGATAAAGGAGAGAAAGCTCTTGAGTACAATTGAACAGACAAAACAGCATATTATGTCAACTTATGGCCGGAATGATGTAGTTATTGTGAATGGCCACGGCGCAACATGCTATGATGCAGACGGAAAAAAATATATTGATTTCGGAAGCGGAATCGGCACAACTTCGCTCGGTTACTGCAATGATGCATGGGCAGATGCCGTCTGCGAACAGGTAAGAAAAGTACAGCATACTTCTAACTTGTTCTATCATCAGCCACAGGCAGAACTTGCCGAAAAGCTGTGCACTATGTCCGGCTATGAAAAATTATTCTTCGGAAACAGCGGGGCAGAAGCAAATGAATGCGCCATCAAGATTGCAAGAAAATACAGTTTCGATAAGTACGGAACAGGAAGAAATACTATTATTACATTGGTGAATTCCTTCCACGGCAGAACTATCACTACACTTTCTGCAACCGGTCAGGATGTGTTCCATAATTACTTCTTCCCGTTTACAGAAGGGTTCAGATTTGCAAAGGCAAATGATATTGCAGACCTGCATGATAAAATTGATGATACTGTATGTGGTATTATGATTGAATATGTACAGGGCGAAGGCGGTGTTATGGCTCTGAATCACGATTTTGTTGCAGAAATTCGCAAAATTTGTGATGAAAAAGATATTATCATGATTGCAGATGAAGTGCAGACGGGCATCGGCAGAACTGGTAAATTGTTTGCCGGCGAACATTACGGATGTAAAGCAGATGTTACTACTTCTGCCAAAGGTCTCGGAGGCGGTCTGCCGATTGGTGTCTGCCTCGCAAACAAGAAATGTGCAGATGTACTCGGTATTGGTGCACACGGCTCGACATTCGGCGGAAATCCCGTTGTCTGCGCCGGCGGTGTCAAGGTACTCGAAACGCTCGAACAGCCCGGTATGCTTGACGGAATTCTTGAAAAAAGTAACTATCTCCGTGAAAAACTTTCCAGTCTGGAAGAAGTGCAGGAAGTTTCTGGTCTGGGAATGATGATTGGCATCCAGCTCAAAACAAGAAAAGCTTCTGATGTCCTCAAAGAATGTATCGCTAACGGTCTGCTTGTGCTCACCGCTAAAGACAGAGTACGTCTTCTGCCTCCGCTTACTATCAGCGAGGAGGAACTCAAGGCCGGTGCGGAAATTCTCTGCCGTGTACTGAAGTAATAGCTAAGGAGGGAAAAACATGGAATTGCAGGTAACAGCAAAAGGCTCTGGAAAATATATTATTACCGATGCCAAAGAACGGGAAATTTATCATGTCACAAAAACAAGAAAACTGTTCGGAAGCCCGATTACTACTCTCTATGATGTCAGCGGTTATGCGCTCTATACCATGAAACGTACCTCCGCAGGCAAAAAACCAGAGTATGAAGTACAGCTGAATGAGCGTTTTTTCATGAAAGTTCTGTGCAAATCTATGTTTATTGACCCGAGTATTCAGTTTGAAACTGTTGAGAGTATTTACGAACTGAAAGGCAAAGACCAAAAACATTTTGTTCTCTATAAGAATCAAGTGGAAATTGGTATGCTCGATACCGCAAAACTCGTGAATAATGACCTTGTCTATAAATTGGTGTTTGATGACCAGTTATTTGATGACTTTTTTCCGCTGTTCGCCGTGGCTGCTGATAAGTGCTTCGGAGAAATGAATAAATAATTATTACAGGAGGTTTTTTACTATGAAACATCTTTTGAAAATGCTGGACTTGTCCCAGCAGGAAATTTTTGATATACTCAATCTCGCAGATAAACTGAAATATCAGACGAAACATAATATTCCGCACCGTATGCTGGAAGGCAAGACCCTTGGTATGATTTTCCAGAAAGCTTCTACCAGAACCCGTGTATCGTTTGAAACTGGCATGTATCAGCTCGGCGGTTATCCGCTGTTTCTGTCCGCAAATGATTTGCAGATTGGCAGAGGCGAACCCGTGCAGGATACTGCAAGAGTGCTTTCCAGATACCTCGACTGCATCATGATTCGTACTTTCGCACAGAAAGAAGTGGAAGACTTAGCAGAATATGGTTCTATTCCGATTATCAACGGCCTGACTGACTTCTGCCATCCGTGTCAGGTACTTGCTGACCTGCTCACCATCCGTGAATATAAGGCTAATTTTGACGGCCTGAAAATGTGTTACATCGGTGATGGCAACAACATGGCGAATTCTTTGATTGTCGGCGGTCTGAAAGTCGGCATGGATGTTTCTATTGCGTGTCCGGATGATTATCAGCCCGATAAGCAGGTGCTCGATTTCGCTAAGGATTACAAGGGCTTCTCCATGACAAACAGCCCTCTTGAAGCGGCTCAGGATGCTGATGTGCTTCTGACTGACGTATGGTCTTCTATGGGTATGGAATCCGAAATCGAAAAGCGCAAAATCGCCTTTAACGGCTATCAGATTAATGATGAAATCATGGCGGCAGCTCATGCCGATGCAATGGTGATGCACTGTCTGCCGGCACATCGTGGCGAGGAAATCACCGAAAAAGTATTCGAGGCTCATGCAAATGAAATCTTTGATGAAGCTGAAAACCGTCTCCATGCGCAGAAAGCTGTTATGGTCAAGCTGATGTGCCCTGACGAAAAGTAAGATAATTTATAACCCCTGCTGGAATCCGGCAGGGGTTAATTTATGCTGAAAATATCCTCAAAGTTGACATTTAGTATTTCTTTTATAAGAATAATTTCATCTGGATATAGATGTCGCTGACCAACTTCAATTTTTGCAACAGCACTTCTGGTGATGTCACAGCCTCTCAGTTGCATTTGAGATGCAAGATAATCTTGTGTAAAATTTCTTTGTTCTCGCAAAAAGCGAATGTTATTGCCGATTTGTTTTTCAATTTTATGATTCATCTGAAAATTCCTTTCAAAAAGTCCTTGACAATATTATAACTTCATGTTATAATATTTCTGCACTTATATAAGTGCAATAAGAAATTTTGGAGGAAAATATGTCTGATTATAAAGAATTATTTTACCAGTCGCAGGCAGAACTTGCGGATATCGAAGAAAAACTCAAAAGGATAGTTCTGAAAATTCAAAGGGTGATGCGAGAGGCGGAAGAAGAAATCATTTCTGAAAATGATAGTGATAATTCACAAAAATAAACATGAATTATTAAATTTCTTTTGCTTGACAAATGAGGAAAAGTATGCTATAATAATAAAGCTGTCGGACGAAAAG
>JAFRMZ010000210.1 GCA_017430465.1 Oscillospiraceae bacterium | reverse complement strand
CTTGTGCTAAAGTCAAAAGTCCCTTCTTTACCAAGTCACTAAGTGTGCTGAGAATACCTTTCTCAAAGCCAACTGCCTCACCCTCAGCCTTACCTTCTGCTAAAGCATCATTTCTGATACCTTCAATTGCTTCGCACATATTGACACGCTCCTCTCCATCATTATAATGCAGATAATTAGATTCTGTCACAATTTTTATCATATCAGCTGTTCTTCTGGAAACAGTTGTAAATGCTGAATCTTCTTGTACCATTTGTCTTAATTTTTCTTGTCCTTTGAATACTTGATATACTTCAATACTAAACTTAATTCAGTATGGAATTTTGAAAATTCCTCATCAGCAATATCCACAGGACTAATCAAGTTAATCCGATAATCAGGAACAAACCGCAGAAGTTCCTGATTCTGTACCGACAGCATCTCATGAATTGACTTTGGTGCATCCTATTTATTTGCTCCGAAGTACAATGTCAGTGTAATTACGGGCAGTAACTTATCAGAACGGTAAAAGCCTGAAAGATAATCTGAACTCGTTTTTGGCTTATCTCCATTCTGAATATGTGCCTTGGAAATGTCATCCACCTGTGCCACATAATCAATCGCATCATACAGCATATTCTTTGGCGGCATTGCCTCATGAATTTCGGACTGATTTTCAACAGCAAGCAAACAATAAGCAGCATTCTCATCTTCCATGGCAACTACTAATTTCGCTACATCCCGCAGTTTTTGAATCGAAACAAGTTCATTCTTTCCACCATATGGAAGTGCAATTTCTGTAGTATCCACAGCTTTCAACTGCTCAGGTTTAATAACCTGTCTTTCATCATAAATCAGAAAATTAAAAACATCTGCAAAAGTGGCATTATCTTCCATATATTTTTTAGTGACTGTATCTTTTTTCCCCAATATACCCACTCCTCTTCTGATTTTATTATATCACTTTCTGACTATGCTGTCAAGAATATTTTGATGAATTATTTGGTAACAATATTAAGCAATTCCTGATAACTGTCTACCACATCATACACAACGTTTCCATTGCTGATAGCCTTGAAATGTTCTTTGGCACAATGAATTTTTCCGCTTTCAATTTCTCGGAGCTGCATGGAAGACATTGAGCCTTTTGTTTCAGCAATAAAGTAGATGTGCTTGACTTCGCCTTCATAAAAAGCAATCGCCCAGTCTGGATTATACCTGCCAACAGGTGTGGAAATATAGAATCCGTTTGGAAGTTTGACATAAACAGCAACAGAAGTATTGGTGTCAAGTTCCTCTGCAAATTGATGTTCGTTTGCAGAATCATAAATGATATGGTCATAAAGATGCTTTTTGGCTTTCATGGCATTGGCATTCAGCTTGCCTTTGATGGTGGGTTCGGTAAATACATCTGTCCCATAACGGTCATCAAGTGCATGGTAAGTGATATGCTCAATAATCGCTGTTGCCTTCTGCTCATTGATAAGCTCTGCTGATTTGAGAATAAATTCTTCAGGATTGTATTGATATTGTGCAAAAACTGCTGGTTCGATTCCTGTCATGATACGAACAATATCTTTTCTTGTGAGTCCTGTTTCAGAAACAAGCTTGCCAATTAAGTCATATTTCACACTTTTGTTTGCAGTGATAGTTCTTGTTTCGGTGGCAGATTCATTTTTCTTCATGGATTCGCCCTTTTCAAGAGCTTCTTTGGAGCTGATTTGTTCCATAGCTCCTGTTTCAATCTTATAGAAAATTCTCTGAACTCTCAGTTTTGCATTCAAGGCATCAATTGCCTTTTGAACAAGCTCCTCCGATTCAAAATCGACTGCATAAACAGACTTTGCATTGATTTTATTCCAGAGTGCCTGAAATTCAGGCATAGCAAGCTTGCTTTCGTCTACTTTCAGCTCCACATTATTTTTACGGGCATCTTCTGGCATAGCAGCCTTTTCATCATAGATGCTGTCAATAATTTCAATGACTGATATTACACTGTCAGTGACTTCTTCTGCTACCTGAACAGCATGATTCGCCTTATCTTCGTAGTATTTATCTGTCAGCTGCCCACGCTTGATATAGCCCTTTGCAATCATATCTTCATAGATAGCCTGTGCAGTATCATCATCAATTATCTGCGTATTGCCTTGATTATCGCTGATTTCTCTGCCTTTGAACAAATCGGCTGTGACGGTCTTTGGTCTGTAAGCAACAGCTTCTGCAATTTCACTCTGCAAACCTTTTGCAAAAGAATCATAACTTTCACTTGCGATAACTGTCAGCACGTTGATATTATGAATTTCATTTCCGAGTACATTGAAATCCATTCTGTCGCCGTCTTCATTGACACAAAGCCGAAGTCCTCTGCCAACTTCCTGACGCTTTCGTACTTCACTTGTGGACTGCTTCAAAGTACATATTTGAAATACATTCGGATTGTCCCAGCCTTCACGGAGTGCGGAATGTGAAAAGATAAACCGAACAGGTGAACGCTTCGGGTCACGGTCAAGCAGTAATTCTTTATTTTTCATAATCAAATCATAAGCCGAAACGTCATCAGAAGTTTTTTCTTTCTTATCGGCAATTTTTCCATCTGTCAGCTTGCCTTTCTTATCAACAGAGAAATAACCTGCATGAGTGCTTTCCGCCGAGATGGATTCCAGATATTTGATATAATCATCATTTTCGCCTAATTTAAGCTGATAATTTTCTATTACGGCTTTATATTCTTCCTCAAACATATCCGCATAAATGCCATTTACAGGATTTCCAGATACATCATACTGCTTATACTTTGCGACTTCATCTATAAAAAATAATGATAATACTTTAATCCCCCTATGGAACAACTGCCTTTCACGCTCAATATGAGAAACAATTGTTTCATGTACCTGAATACGGCGGATTTGTTCTTCGTCCACGTTTCCGAGAATATCACCAAGAAACAGCTTCTTGCCGTTCAGAAATTCGATATGGTCGTCTCTTGCATCAATTCTGGAAACAGTATAGCCGTTTTTGTATTCTTCCAGATTCCCCGATTGTTCATACAGATTAAAGCCTTCATTGACAGTTCGGCTTACCTGACGAACACCTGTTTTTCCTTTGACATCAAAACGAATTGTCGCTGTCGGATTTGCTCCAGAAACATTGATACTTTCCAGAAATACAAAGCCCTCTGTTCCAGTCGTTCCACTTGCACTGATTCCCTTGACGGCAATTTTCTTGACAAGCTTTTTGTTATAGGCTTCCAGTGCATCCAAACGATAAATCATATTATAAATGCTGTCGCTCTTATGCGTTGCAGAATAACGGAGCGTGAAAAGCGGATGAAATTCTTTCAGGCGTTCTTTTGTCTGCTTGCCCTCAACTGACTGCGGTTCATCAATGATTAAAATCGGATTTGTTTTGGCGATAATGTCAATCGGTCGGCGAGAACGGAATTCATCCAGTTTCATATAAATTCGCCTTGCATCCTTGCCCTTGGCATTGAATGCCTGTGAATTGATAATCATCACATTGATATTGCTGTCACTTGCGAAACGGTCAATTTCGGTCAGCCGTGCGGAATTATAGATAAAGAAACGAATCTTCTTTCCATATTCCTCCGCAAAGTGTTCCTGCGTCACCTGAAATGACTTATACACACCCTCACGAATGGCAACACTCGGCACGACGACGATAAATTTACTCCATCCGTAAGCCTGATTCAATTCATACATGGTTTTAATGTAAGTATAAGTTTTTCCGACACCTGTTTCCATTTCGATTGTCAGGTTATATCTGCCTTCTAACTTTTCAGAAGGCTTTATTTGATTTGTCCGCTGAATTTTGCGGATACGTTCCAGAATCATTTCATCTGTCAATGCAGAAATGATTTTCTGATTTGCCCAGCCTGTGAAATCTTCGTCAGTATCTGTCAATTCTGCTGTTCCTCTGTCCATCATGTAATTTGATGTTAAATAAGGCTGTCCTGCGAACACATCCACAACGGCTTTTGCAGCCTCAGCCTGAAATTTCTGATGTTTAAACTGTAATTTCATCTTATATCACCTTAATTCTTGTATCAGTGGAAATCATCTTGAAAATTTCGCTGACGTTGATTTTTGACGGGCTGTCCTCGAAACTATCATCACGGAATACCACTCTGAGGGGCTGACGTTTTGCAATGGTCTTGACAACGCTTTCAGGAATATTCTTATCAAAGCAAGCGATTAAGTCGCCATCATTGTAGGTATGCACAGTAACGCCGTCAATCTGTTCGGAATGATAAGGCATTGACAACGGCAAGCCCCATTCCAGCAGACAGCCAAACAGCAAATCGAGGTCTGTTCTGTCTTCTTTGATATTGCTGATTGCTAACTGCAAATCTTCCTGTTTGAGTTCAGCAGGGGTATAATAAACATCTTCCATGTTGGTATCGTCCAGTTTGAACACACGGAAACCTAAATCATGTCCATAATGATGAAATGTACAAATTCCTTGTTCTTCCTCTTCATGTTCTTTTTGAAATTTAATACTTGAGCCAGAAACAGCATTAAGGTCATCACGAAGGCGTTTAGAAGCACATCTTATTCTTTCTTTTCCAATTTCACAGATATTGGAATAGCCTGCTTTATAGGCTTCAGATTTTTTATCACATGGTTCAGGAATTTGTACCATGATAAATTTACGTTGTCCATCATCTTCTGTATTTAATTCCATAACTGCATGAGCAGTTGTAGCAGAACCAGAGAAAAAATCGAGAACAATTGAATCTTTATCCATAATACCAACTATTCTTTTAATAAAAGCAAGCTGTTTTGGATTGTCAAAAGGTGTATTAAATTCCTGCATTAATGTTGCATCTGGTCTTTGGTCATCTGACATGATTGATTTTGGTCTTTGTGCAATATTTTCGTCTAAATATCTTTTCATCCGTGGCAAACTTCCATCCGTATGAAAATGAATTCGCCCTTCTTCTGCAAGTTTTTTCATTTGTTCTGGATTAAACCTGAATCCGCCAGGTGGAATAGGGTCATCTTTTCCAGTTAAAGGATTAAAAACAGGTACTTTGCTTCCATTTGGCACTCCACCAAGGTCACCTTTACTATATAATCCTCTTTCATCAAAATACCAGTAATTTGTAAAATCTATAAAACGTGGATATTTTGTTAAAGACTTTAGTTCTTCTGTGATTTCTCCAGTAGAAAGTCCCATTTTTTGAAGCTGTTTCACCTTGCCAATATATTCATCAACATTGTTTTTGGGAACGCCCCATTTATTTTCTGCGTGTTTAATTTTAAGTGTTTCCATATCCTTAGCATAAACCAAACAATATTCATGACTGACAGATACAAAAAGGCTTTGATTCTTTGAACTATTAGTATTACGCACAATAACTGCAATAAAATTATCAGCTCCAAAGACTTCATCACAAATTTTCTTCAAGTTATCTTGCTCATTATCATCAATCGAAATAAAAATTACCCCGTCATCAGCAAGCAGATTTCTTGCAAGCATAAGCCTTGAATACATCATACTGCACCAGTCGGAATGAAATCTGCCGTTTGAATCGGTGTTCTTGAAAAGGCGGTTGCCGTCCTCGTCAAGCTGTCCGCTTTCCTCTGCATATTCGTCAGAATCTATTGTAAAATCATCACGATAGATAAAGTCATTGCCTGTATTGTAAGGCGGGTCAATATAAATCATCTTGACTTTGTTGAGATAGCTTTCCTGTAAGAGTTTCAGCACTTCCAGATTGTCGCCCTCAATATAAAGGTTTTCGGTTGTGTCCCAGTTCACGCTTTCTTCTGGACAGGGACGGAGCGTTTTTCTGATGGGCTTATTCGCCTCTGCAATCGCTGATTTTTTGCCGACCCATGTAAATTCATAGGCTTCGTCACCCTCTGCCACATCTTCCGACAGCATCGCACGGAGCATCTCAAAATTGATTGCTTTCTTGAGTTTTCCGTTTTTGTCTGCTGTTTCCGTGATACAGTTCGGGAACAAAGCAGCAATTTTCTCTATATTTTTATCCGTTAAATTAGCGGATTCCATTTTCATTTTCTCCATTAAAGTTCCTCCAGTTGTTTCAAGAGTTTTTTCAGTTGTGAATTCAGTTCTACCTGCCTGTTGAATTGTTTTTCTTTGCGAACTTTTGAACGCAGTTTCTGAATTTCTTTTTCGAGTTTTTCTTTCTGTGCCTGTCGCTGAACGGATTCCTGCAAACTTTCGTTATCCGCTTTATCAAGGGCAGTTCCAGCAATCTGACGGACAAGATTTTCATAGACAGAATCCATATTTAAGCCGTCAATCCGCAGAGAAAAATTTTCTTCTGTCAGCCAGTCAGTATGATAATACTGACCGACTTTAAAAGCTGTATTGGTACTTTCTTCCTTGTAACCCGTCCAGATTTGATATTTTCCGTCATATTCGAGGATAAAAATCAAGTGATAGTGAAGCTGATTATCCATCTGTTTCAGGACATTCAAATCAAGTTCAGCTGTTTTGAGCTTTATCAGAAAAATTTCAACTTCCCTGACGGTCTGCCCTTCCGACACATTGAGTATATCAGCAGAAAGTTTGTGTATCCAGCGAATGGAAACAATCTGTTCCACAAAAGAGCGTTCTAATTTTTTATCGATTGATAATTTATCATAGAATTTACTTTTCGGCACGAGTTTGCCGAAATACGTTGTTTCAGGGAGTCCAAACATGATTATTCACCATCTTTCACGACAAGGAAGCAAATCAATTCAAAATCATCCAGTCCAGAAATCTCTGAAATCAAGGCACTTGTACCGCCCGAACCGAAAAGGCTGTCAATATCACTTTCCGCTTTGGTGTTGATGATAGAATCAATTGCCATGCTGAGGAGTTCGCTCATCTGGGACATATCTCTGCCATCATCAGTTTCCTGATTGAATTCGTTACATAGTTTTTTGAAAGGCTCTGCCCTGCCCTTGCATAACAGACGAATATCATCCAATAATTTTTTTGGATTGAGATAATCGCATAACACTTCGCCATCATTACCGATATAGACCATATAGAACGGATGAATTCTGTTCTGATTGCCGATATTTACGCCGTTATTGACATTCCGCAGAATGAATATCACCCCTGCCCTAAGTTCAGCAGTTGATGGCACAACAGCATGAAGACCCTTTGGCTTTTTCATGATGTCTTTGTGAGACTTGACATATTCCAGCAAATCAAGGCGATATTCATTCAACCCCAAATCCATGATAGAGATACCATCATTCATTTCTTCCATGTCAATGACTTCATTTTTCATCTTTTTGAGCTGAGAACTTCTGTATTCAAGGTCGCCCTTTTCTTCCTCATTGATTAAATCGTCATCTCCTGTAGAAGTCAGAACAGAAATTTTCATACGGGTTTCAACTCTTGATTTCAAATTCAGATAGTCATCTAAATCCATATCAGGCCAGAAATTCACTAGCTGAATGACAGCATTCTTACTGCCGATACGGTCAATTCTTCCGAAACGCTGCGTAATTCTGACAGGATTCCAATGAATGTCATAATTCACCAGATAATCACAATCCTGTAGATTCTGCCCTTCTGAAATACAGTCAGTTGCAATCAGAATATCAATTTCCTGTGTACTGTTCGGTATCAGCATATTTCTGCCCTTCGATACAGGCGAGAATAAAGTCAATACATTGTTGAGTGTTGGCTTTTTGAGTTTAATAGTCGTTCTGCCGTCAACACTTCCCGTCACAACAGCAGATTCAAGTCCGAATCTTTGCTTGACGTATACACTGACATGCTCATACAGATATTCCGCAGTATCAGAAAATGCAGTAAAAATAATCATCTTTTTATTGCCTGCATTGATAGGTTCATTCTGTTTCTTTTCTATCAGTTCAAATAGTGTCTGCAATTTCAAGTCATGCTCGGGAGTAATGTCTTTTATCATGAGAATCAGTGAATCAAGAGCTTCTTTATCTTTTTGCAGGTCTTTTCTCCATGAGCGGTAATCCATATCAGCAAGGTCAATTTTCACCTTTTTGCCGACAGTGAAATCAGTATTGCTGTCATCAATATCAAGGTCATTTTCTGAAATTTCGTACATATCCAAAGTGACTGCTTCATGTTTTTCGTAAGCATTGATAGTATTAATGGTTGTATGCATTAGTTCATCAATCCGCTGTAACGTCAGGGAAAATGAATTGACAG
>JAFRMZ010000209.1 GCA_017430465.1 Oscillospiraceae bacterium | reverse complement strand
TTGTTGATATGGTTTTCTTTTGCACTTTTCATTATACCACAAAAACGGAGAAAAGTCAGTAGTTTTTAAACTTTATTTGCATTGTAAAATAGCCATTTTCTTTATTTTACAATTACCTATGTACAGATAAGAAAGGAGAAAATTTTATTATGGAACAATATCAAATTACCGGAATGAGCTGTGCTGCCTGTAGCACAAGAGTAGAAAAAGCTGTCTCTGATGTTGCAGGTGTGACATCCTGTTCCGTCAGCCTTCTGACTAACTCTATGGGCGTGGAGGGTACAGCTTCACCGGAAGCAATTATCCGTGCAGTCGAGCAGGCCGGATACGGCGCATCTCAGAAAGGTGAAAAAACATCCCATACGGATGACCCGCTTATCGACAAAGAAACACCTTTGCTGAAAAAACGTCTGCTTGCCTCTCTCCTGTTTCTGATTCCGCTGATGTACGTTTCCATGGGACACATGATGTGGAACTGGCCTCTCCCCGCTTGGTTCAGCGGAAATCATGTTGCAATGGGGCTGGTTCAGCTTCTGCTGAATCTCATTATCATGATAATCAACCAGAAATTTTTCATCAGCGGATGGAAAAGTCTTCTGCATCGCTCTCCTAATATGGATACACTTGTTGCAATGGGTTCAGGTGTTTCATTTCTGTGGAGTGTCTTAGTGCTTTTTGATATGACAAAAGCTGTTTCAACCGGCAATCAGGAAGCCGTCATAAACGATATGATGCATTTTTATTTTGAAGCTTCTGCTATGATTCTGACATTGATTACTGTCGGAAAAATGCTGGAAGCCCGTTCCAAAGGAAAAACAACGGACGCTCTCCGAAGTTTGATGAATCTCTCCCCTAAAACAGCCGTTCTGGAACGTGACGGCGCAGAAATTACTGTTCCTGCCGAACAGGTCAGAACTGGTGATATTTTCCTTGTCCGTCCGGGAGAACATATCCCTGTGGACGGCATTGTTCTGGAAGGCCAAAGCGCAGTTAATGAATCTGCCCTGACCGGTGAAAGTATTCCGGCAGATAAATCCGCAGGTGACAGCGTATCAGCCGCAACAATGAATCAGTCCGGTTTTCTAAGATGTCAGGCAACCCGTGTCGGTCAGGATACAACGCTTTCTCAAATCATCAAAATGGTCAGTGATGCCGCTGCAACCAAAGCTCCCATCGCTAAAATTGCGGATAAAGTTTCTGGTATTTTCGTTCCGGCCGTGATTGGCATTGCAGTGCTGACATTTTTCCTTTGGATGCTGGCCGGCCAAACCATCAGCTATGCACTGGCAAGAGCTATTTCTGTTCTGGTTATCAGTTGTCCCTGCGCACTGGGGCTTGCTACCCCAGTCTCGATTATGGTCGGAAACGGTGTCGGCGCACGAAACGGCATTCTGTTCAAAACGGCTGTTTCTCTTGAAGAAACCGGAAAAATCCAGATAGTCGCACTTGATAAAACCGGAACTATCACCAGTGGCGAACCAAGAATTACAGACATCATTCCGGTTTCTGCTGATGAAAAAACTCTGCTCCGGACAGCTCTGGCTCTCGAACAGAAAAGCGAACATCCGCTTGCAAAGGCTATTCTGCACTATGCTGAAGAACAGCACCTGACTGCACCTGAAGTTACAGATTTTACAATACTTGCCGGAAATGGCTTGCAAGGTTTACTGGATGGGAAACCCCTCTGCGGAGGAAATCTGAACTTTATCCGGACAAAAACAGAAATTTCATCTGAAACAGAACAGATTGCCGTCCGACTGGCAAAAGAAGGCAAAACACCTTTGTTTTTCACGGAAAACGGAAAATTATCCGGCATCATTGCCGCAGCGGATGCCATCCGTCCCGATTCTCCTGAAGCTATCCGACAAATGCAGAACATGGGAATTCAAGTTGTTATGCTGACTGGTGATAATGAACAAACAGCAAATGCCATTGGAAAACAAGCCGGCGTAAATCATGTCATTGCCGGCGTACTTCCAGACGGAAAAGAAACCGTTATCCGGAATCTTCAGAAGCAGGGCAGAGTTGCCATGATTGGTGACGGCATTAATGATGCGCCCGCCCTCACACGTGCAGATATTGGCATTGCTGTCGGTGCTGGTACAGATGTCGCTATTGATGCGGCAGATGTCGTTCTTATGAAAAGCTCTTTGATGGATGCCGCAGCAGCTATCCGCCTAAGCCGAGGTGCTTTACGAAATATTCATCAGAATTTATTCTGGGCGTTTATCTATAACGTGATTGGAATTCCGCTGGCAGCCGGTGCGTTTGTGAAGCTGTTCGGCTGGGAACTGAATCCGATGTTCGGCGCAGCAGCAATGAGTCTTTCCAGCTTTTGCGTAGTGACAAATGCTCTCCGTCTGAATCTTCTGAAACTGTATGATACCAGCCATGATAAAAAAGCTAAAAACACTCCGGAAGAACTGGACATCAGCAATATCCGGCCGGAAGCTTCCTACACAATGCATATTGACGGCATGATGTGCCCTCACTGCGAAGCAACCGTTCAAAAATGCCTTGAAGCCTTTCCGGAAGTTGAACGTGTCACTGCAAGTCATGAAGCTGGAACTGCGGTGATTTATCTGAACAGTTCGCTCTGTCATCTTGAGGCTATGCAGAAAGCTGTTATCGAGCAGGGCTATCAGGTACTCCCCCCCGATTCTGCTTCTAATACAGAACAAAATTTATGATTTGAAAAACGCACATCAGGAAATTTTTTATTCCGCAAGCATGATAGCTGATTTTCACTCATAGAATATAAAAAATTTTTTCATTCAAGATATTATCTAAAAAAAATCAAAAAAGTTCTTGACATTTGTTTAATTTCATGATATAATATCAGTATAAGAAATTATATTTTGTTTAATTTTCCAAAAATATTGTTATTTCTCTTTCTGTTTCCCCTTGACAGCAATACTAAAACTTGATTAGGAGTGAATTTTTATGAATGATTATAAAATTTTCGTAGATGCCGCTGCAGATATTGATGTAAAGTATATCAAAGAAAATATTGTCACCGTCCTGCCTATGCAATACACGCATAATTATAAAAATATTGACTGCACCGGAATGGAAACGGATGCGTTCATGAAAAATTTCTATGATAATCAGCGAAACGGTGAAACTACCGAAACCAAACCAATTTTACAGGAATATTATGAAAGTGTATTTGAACCACTGGTAAAACATGGTATTGGTATTTTATATATCTGCTTTTCCGGAGAACTGTCACCGTGCTATAATTCCGCAGTAGCGGCCAAATTAGCAATTGAATCCCGTTATGGCCAACGGCCTATCTGCATTCTGAATTCGCTTTCAGCGACAGGTGGGGTCGGCATCATCGCTGAAGAAGCTGTCAAAAATAAAAGAAACGGCTATCTGCTTGAAGCCAATGCCCAGCATTTAGCTCAGTTCTGCGGAAAAATACGAAGCTGGTTCTATGTGAATGATTTGGATTATCTCCGCCGTGACGGAAAAACTTCTGCAAGCAAATCTTTCATCGGAACACTGCTCGGTATCAAGCCGATTCTTGAAATTTCCAGTGACGGTGTTCTGCGCCAGATTAACAAAAAACTGGGAAGCAAAAAAGCCTGCGAACTGCTTAGAGATTTATATTTGGAAAATAAAAATAAATCTTATAATCCTATTGTGTACATCACACATTCAGATGATATTGAAAGCGCATCACGGCTCAAAGGCATGGTTCTTGCAGATGACCCCAATGTCATGATTAAAATAAAAACTCTGTCACCCATTATCGGCGCACATACAGGACCGGGCGTGATTACCATCCATCATGTCGGCAGATAAACAAAACAGCCGGAGCATTTCTGCTCCGGCTTGATTTTTTATTCCGCAGAGTTATTCACGGTTTTTGAGTACTTCTGCCGGTGAGATTTTATTGATTTTTCCAATCAGCATGAAATTAATTATAAAATAGCTTATCATGATAACAGCATAGATGCCAATATACAGATACCACGGAAACGCTATTTTCATGCCGCACGCAACATTGGCGATAAAAGACGGATACATTGCATCCATAATCACTTTGCTGACCGGAATACATATCAGCGCACCAAGAGCAATGACAAGCGTGTTTCCGTTCAGATACAATTTCCGGATTTCATTTGCCCGATAACCGAAAATTTTCATCAGAGAAATGCCAGATGCTGAACGGTCAATCATTACACCCATCATGAGATACATCACCACGCAGAAAATCAGCAGAGAAACACTCAGAAGCGTGATAACCATCGGAAACATCATATCCACAAAAACACCTGCACTTTTTTCAACATCGGCTTTTGTCATAACGGAATAAAGCCGGCCTTCCTCAACAGAAAGAGCCTTATCCGCATAAACCGCATTGAAATAGTCATCCTCCTGACCGAACAGTTCACGCATACTGTCAATATCCATAAAAACAGCGAAGCCAACGGAATACTGTGCAACTGCATCTACTGTAAATGTATAGCTCATATCTCCGGTGGCGTTGTTCAGAGTAAACGTATCCCCCGGATTCAGCCGGAAACGTTCCTGCAATGAGTTGTTGATGATAATCTTATTCTGGCTTTTTGCGGGACGGGCTTCAAAATAACGGCTGTTGGGATTCAGCCCGATAACAGAAACATCCAGTGTATAATCATAGCACGGAATTGTAAGTGTTTCCAGATAAGCGGATTCTCCGCCGGCCGGAACACTATCTTCCGGATATTTATACAGATACATGTACTCATAATGCGTATCGGCAAGATTATCTGTTTTCACTGCCTGACACATGACAGCGCAGTCAAGGCTGATATTCGATAATAACATACAAACCAGCATTCCGGCAATGACTGCAACGGCTGAACGATACTCTCTCAGCATCTGCCGAATCTGGAACACCCTGATAAAATTTTTCGATTTCAGATTGAACTGCCTGTAACTGGAGGCTTTCTGTTCGTTCTTGATAAGTGACAGTGCCGTCTGCGAAAGTTTCTGATTAATCACAATTGTATTGACAACAGCGGAAATCACCGGCGGAAGAATCACGCTGTAGATTATCAGATAAACCGGATAAATCATCGGAAATTTGGGAACAGAATAATACTCATAGGTACTGGAAGCAAGTACATCAATTCCGGCAGGGCTGAACCCTGCTATCATGCCGGTCACTCCTCCGATAAAGGCTATCACCACCGGAAGTGTAATATAATGCAGAAGCAAATCTTTTTTCTTCACGCCCAGCGAATAAAGCGCACCGATAACAGGAGCTTCTTTTTCAATCTGATGAATCACAAAAACGGAAATCACATACGTAAACAATATCAGAATCACCAGACCAGCAATCAGGCCGACATTTTTATTCATGATGACATCACCAGCCGCCGCACCGATACGGATATTATCACCTGCCGGAATGAATGTTATCAGATTATCAATATCAATCTCGAAAATCTCGTCTAATAATTTATTTGTTTCTTTCCGGAGTTCGTTCACACCGTCAGAGAGTTCCTGCGAACCGGAAAAAGCTTCGCCTACGCCGTCTTTGTATTCGTTCATGCCGTCAGCAAAAGCCTTTACACCATCGAGAGACTCTTTGAGTTCCCTAAGCGAGCGATAATCCAGTTCTTCAACAGCCTTATCAATTTCTTCAGCATAGTTATCTTTTGTAAGCGTGACTTCTTTTCCGAGAGATGCAAGTGTCATTTCAGCCTGTTTCAGATAGGCATCCAATAGCTGATTTGCACCCTCACTGAGGTCAGTTCCATAATTTTCGAGTTCTGCCAGTCCGTCAGAGAGTTCCTGCGAACCGTCATACAATTCGCCGATGCCGTCTTTCATCTCCTGTTTTTTATCCAGAATCTCATCAATTGTCTGCCGGAAGTACTTATCTTTTACTTTAGTATAGTCAAAATCAAAATTCTTGATTTTTTCTTTTAATTTCTCATTTGTCATCCCTTCACCGAGCCGGTAGGCATAGAGATATTCTTCTGCTTTCAGGGAAGTCGTTTCCCGAATATTCTGATACTGTTCCGGTGTGACAAAAATCAGTCCGAACTGATAACTTTCAACAGCAACATCTGAAAAAGAGGCAATTGGCTGGTCATAATCAGGAGACGACCCAATTCCGGTGATGGTAAATGTTGTTCCGCCGGCGGTGACAGTATCTCCGCAGTGCAGACCGTGAACAGCAGCATAACGCTTTTCCAGAACGGCTTCGCCGGAAGTTTCTGCAAGTCTGCCCTCATCAAGAGCTATTAGGTCTATATCTGTCCTGTTTTTCATCATGCGGAGTTTTGAGCCGTCTTCGGCCTGCAAGTCCGTATAGAACATTTCTTCGATAACAGTATCATTTTCCGAAAGCCTTGAAATTTCGCTTTCTGACAGCGGAAGAAATACAGTAAACTGTCCATCTTCCACCAATGTGATATTTTTTTGATTTTCCGTTCCCTGAAGCACAATTTCTGACATGCCGACAATCCCGACAATCATATAAATACCGAGTGCAATCAGCATTGTCAGGGCGAAATAACGTCCGAAATTATGTTTTAAATCACGCAGGAAGCGTTTTCTGAGTACCTGATTCATGATTATAAATCCTCCAGTTCCGCCGCAGGAATCCGTGTCTGATTTTCATAATCCTGTTTTATCAGCCCGTCTTTAATCATTATTACTTTATGCACCATATTCTTGATAGAATTATTATGTGTGACAATCAGCATTGTCGTGCCGTAAGTCTGATTAACTTTCTCCAGAAGCATCAGAATATCTCTTGAGGTTCTGGAATCCAGTGCGCCGGTCGGCTCATCGCAAAGCAAAAGTTTCGGATTTTTGATTAATGCTCTAGCAATAGCGCATCTTTGCTGTTGTCCGCCGGAAAGCTGTGCAGGAAATTTATTGCGGTGTTCCGTCAGTCCCAGTGTTTCAAGCAAATCTTCCATATCCAGCGGATTTTCCGTCAGATACTGGCAGACCTGAATATTTTCCAGAACCGTCAGATTTGGAACGAGATTATAAAACTGAAAAATAAATCCCAGATAATCCCGCCGATAATCTGAAAGCGCAGATGTACTCAAACCGAAAATTTCTTTCCCGTCAATTTTGACCGAGCCGGAATCCATTGTATCCAGTCCGCCGATACAGTTCAGCAATGTAGACTTGCCTGAACCGCTTGTTCCCTGAATAACGCACATCTGTCCACGGCTGATGCTGGTAGTGACACCTTTCAGCACCTGAATATAACTTGCATCACTGCCATAGCTTTTTTTGATATTATTCACTTCGAGAAACATAAAAAATATAACCCCCTCATGCGTTAGCGTAAGCTTACTCAAAGCAGTAGAAAATTCCGGATATGTTTTCTTATCCGGTTCGCCTTCTATTATAGCATATTTTTCACGATATTGCAAGAGCAAATTTCCAGTTCTGTAGTTTGGCTTTAAAAAAATTTGACAATCCTGAATAAATATGTTATAATCTATACTGTTGTTGAAATTCTTTTTCTGAAACGAGGTGCAGACATGGAACGCTATCTTTATAAAGGCACAAAAAAACTGCGATGCGGTTATACAACAGGTTCATGCGCAACCGCAGCCGCAAAATCCGCAGGGGAACTGCTTTTGACAGGTCATCCTGTGCACAATGCTGACATTCTGCTTCCCAACGGAGAAAGAATCTCTATTCCAATACAGGAAAGTCATCTGACAGCACATTCTGCTGTCTGTTCTGTTGTGAAAGACAGCGGTGATGACCCTGATGTTACAAACGGTATCCTGATTTGTGCTGAACTTTCTCTGATTCCTGAAACAATTCAGATTACCGGTGGTCAAGGAGTCGGCATCGTCACAAAGCCCGGTCTTGACCAGCCTCTTGGCGAATCTGCAATTAATTCTGTTCCAAGAAAAATGATACAAACAGCTCTGCATGAAATCTCTGAACTGTATGAATATCAAGGCGGTTTCCGTGTGGTGATTTCCGTGCCGGAGGGTGCTGAAATTGCTAAAAAAACTTATAATCCACGCATGGGAATTCAGGGAGGCATTTCCATCATCGGCACAACCGGCATTGTCGAACCAATGAGCAATTCTGCACTAGTAGCCACCATCCGCACCGAAGCAGGCATCCGGAAAGCGGAAGGCCGTCAGATACTTTTGCTGACACTCGGCAACTACAGTGAACAGTTCCTGAAAATGAATCTTTCCGTTCCGGAACAATATTCTGTTAGCTGTTCCAATTTCATCGGAGATGCTGTCGATATTGGCATTTCTCTCGGATTTTCACATATTCTGCTTATCGGTCATATCGGAAAGATGGTCAAACTTGGTGCAGGTATCATGAATACGCATTCCCATATTGCAGACGGCAGAATGGAAACACTTATCACCTGCGGAGTGCTTGCCGGTGCGCCGATTTCTGTTTTACAGAAACTTCCGGACTGCGCAACTGCTGACAGTGCCCTTACTATCCTGAAAGAATCTGGTTATCTGGAACAGACACTTGCTGTTCTCATACGGAAAATAGATTTTCATCTGCAAGCAAGAGCCGGTGAAAATATCGAAATCGGCGCAATGGTATTTTCTTATCAGCATGATATTTTACTGAAAACACCGTCAGCGGATAATCTGCTGAATTACATCACGAAAGAGGGCAGTTGTTCATGATACACTTTGTGGGTGCAGGCTGCGGTGCGCCTGACCTCATTACTGTAAGAGGTCAGAATTTAATTCAGTCTGCGGATGTCATTATCTATGCCGGTTCGCTGGTGAATCCGGAACTTCTGCATTCTGCAAAATCCGGATGCGAAATTTATAACAGTGCCTACATGACACTCGAAGAAGTGATTTCTGTCATGCAGAAAGCCGAACAGCAGAAAAAAACTACTGTCCGTCTGCATACAGGTGACCCGTCTGTCTATGGCGCAATCAGGGAACAGATGGATGTGCTTAACGCTCTACATATTGCATACGATATTTGTCCGGGGGTTAGTTCTTTCTGCGGAGCTGCGGCATCTCTGAAAACAGAATATACCCTTCCGGAAGTTTCTCAGACGGTGATTCTGACTCGCATGGCCGGCCGCACTCCCGTCCCCGAACGTGAAAGCATCGCTTCTCTTGCTGTGCATCACGCAACTATGATAATTTTTCTCAGCACTGGTATGTTGAAAGAATTATCCGTTCAGCTAATACAAGGCGGATATGCTCCTGATACTCCTGCGGCAATCGTCTACAAAGCAAGCTGGAATGATGAAAAAATCTGCCGCTGTACTGTGGCAGACCTCGCAGAAACAGCGGATAAAAATCACATCACCAAAACGGCTTTGATTACAGTCGGCGATTTTCTGGGCGAAGATTATGCATTATCAAAATTATATGATTCTCACTTTGAAACAGAATTCCGAAAGGCGGTCAGCGAATGAAAATAGCATTGCTTTCTGTTACAGAACAGGGGAATTTTCTTTCCCGTCATCTTGCGGAACTGTTTACAGAGCATGAAATGCATCGTTTTTGTTTTTACCGCCATCCGGAAAAAAATGCTGTTTCTTTCCGGATGATTTCTCAGCAGACAAAAAGCATTTTCAGTCAGTATCATGCGTTGATTTTTATATGTGCCTGCGGTATTGCCGTCAGAAGCATTGCACCGTGCATCCACTCGAAAGCAACTGACCCCGCTGTTCTGGTGCTGGATGATACCGGAAAATTTGTGATTTCTCTGTTATCCGGACATCTCGGCGGTGCAAATGCCTTGACAGAAGAAATTGCTGAAAAGCTTCATGCAATTCCAGTTATCACAACCGCAACCGATACTGGAAAAAAATTTTCTCCGGATAGTTTTGCATCTGCAAATAATTTACTCATCACGGATTTATCCGCTGCGAAGGAAATCGCTTCTGCGGTGCTGGCAGGCGAAAAAATCGGATTTTACAGTCAATATCCCTATCAGAATAAGCCTGCTGTTCTGCTTGAAACACTACAATGCCGGACAGGTATCTGCATTACAGAAAATTCAGAATATCAGCCTTTTCCGGTTACCCTTACACTAATACCCAAAAATCTGGTACTTGGCATCGGATGCAAAAAAGGTACATCTGCCGTTCAGATTGCTGAAACTGTCAGAAAAGCTCTTGCTTCTGTTCAGATTCTGGAAAATCGCATCTGCGCCGTTTCCAGTATCGACCTCAAAAAAGAAGAAAAAGGTCTTCTGGAGTTCTGCCGGAATAGAAATTTACCGTTTGCTACCTATTCAGCAGAAATGCTTTCCTCTGCAAAGGGCGAATTTACAGCATCGGAATTTGTAAAGCAAGTTACCGGAACTGATAATATCTGCGAACGGAGTGCTGTCATTCACAGCGGTGGAAAACTGCTTCTCAAAAAATACGCTTTGAACGGTGTGACCATCGCACTGGCTGAATGTCCCGTGATTCTGGATTTCCATAAAAGGAGAAAATTATCATGAAACTTTATATTGTCGGATTCGGTTCGGGAAACCGGAAAAGTATCACGCTGGAAGCCGAAACTGCTGTCCGGAACAGTGCCCTGATTGTCGGCTATTCTGTTTATGTACAGATTCTTAAAAACTGGTTTCCGGAAAAAGAATACGCTTTTACCGGCATGAGACAGGAAAAAGAACGGGTTATTCTCGCATTGCAGGAAGCCATTCACCGGAATGTCTCTCTTGTTTGCAGTGGTGATGCGGAACTCTATGGCATGGCTGGACTTGCTCTCGAACTTTCTGAAAATTATCCGGATACGGAAATAGAAATCATTTCCGGTGTAACTGCTGCATTCAGCGGAGGCGCACTGCTTGGCGCACCGCTGACTCATGACTTTGCTGTCATCAGTCTTTCAGATTTGCTTACTCCTGCCGAAAAAATCCGGAAACGCCTCACCGCCTCCGCCGAAGCCGATTTTGTTATTGTTCTGTATAACCCGTCATCCAGAACAAGAGCTGATTATCTTCAAAAAGCCTGCGATATTCTGCTGAAGTTCCGTTCTCCGGAAACCGTCTGCGGTATTGCACGGAATATCGGCAGAGATGAAGAAAGCTACCGGATTCTTTCGCTTGCCGAACTACGGAATACGTCTGTTGATATGTTCACTACTGTTTTTATCGGCAACTCTGAAACAAAGATAATCAACGGCAGAATGGTTACGCCAAGAGGTTACAGAAATGTCTGAACTTCTGATTTTCGGTGGGACTTCCGAAGGCAGGGACTTAGCTGATTTCTGTCTTAAAAATCAAATTCCGGCTACTGTTTCAGTAGCGACTGCTTACGGAGAATCCCTGCTCTCTCAAAATCTGAACATCCTGACGGGAAAATTAAATGCAGAACAGATTTATCAGTTATTATGCAGTCATTCATATTATCTGGTAATAGATGCTACTCATCCCTATGCTGTAGAAGCTACTAAAAATATCCGCTGCGCCTGCGAAACTGCCGGCATCAGATATTGCCGTCTGATACGACAAAATTCTGAAATCTACGGCGAAACTGTCCGCAGTATGACAGAATTAATCAGCATTCTGAATCAGAATCAAAAAATCATACTCAGTACACTGGGGAGCAAATCTGTTCCGGAACTCATGCAGATGCAGAATTATCAGAAACGGCTTTGGGTCAGAGTACTTCCTTCAGCGGAATTCCAGAAGATTCCGGACTTTCCGGAATCTCATATCATTGCTGAAAGACCTCCGTTTTCGGCAGAACAGAATATCGCTCATATCCGGAAATCTGGTGCAGAAATTCTGCTCACTAAAGAAAGCGGAACAATCGGCGGTTATCC
>JAFRMZ010000208.1 GCA_017430465.1 Oscillospiraceae bacterium | reverse complement strand
TTCAAGACTAGCTCCTTAAACCACTCGGACATCTCTCCAGTCTCAACGTTGTATATTATAGCATAATTTTCCGGATTTGTCAAGTCTTTTTCTGAAATTTGTAAAAATAAAAAAATATGCCGGCAAGCACTTGCATTTTATGCCAAAAAGTGCTATAATAAAAAAATAAATTTCTTCGTTTAGGAGGCAGATATGAAAAAATGGAACATCGGCAGCCCTGACCCGTCCGTTGTCAGCGGATTGCAGAAAAAAAGCGATTTGTCACCGCTTTGCTGTACGGTTTTGGTATCGCAGGGCTATGCGGATTTGACAAGTGCTGCGGATTTTATGGGGTGTCAGGAACTGAGTCATCCTTCTGAACTCTGTGATATGGAAGATGCCGCAGAAATTATCAATCAGGCCGTGGATGAAGGAAAACGTATCTGCGTTTACGGAGATTATGACTGCGATGGTGTCATGTCTACCGTGATTCTGTATTCGTTTCTTTCGGAAATCGGTGCGGATGTGACATGGCGCATTCCTGAACGCAGTGAGGGCTATGGACTGAATATGCAGGCCGTCCGTGAAATGCATGAGGACGGCGTGAATCTGATTGTGACTGTCGATAACGGTATTTCTGCTGTGGAAGAAGCAAAGTTAATTCAGGAACTGGGAATGGAACTGGTGATTACCGACCATCATCAGCCGGGTGAGGTTCTGCCAGAAGCCCTTGCTGTCGTGGATGCGCACCGGCTGGATAATTATTCGCCGTATCGGTTTTACTGCGGTGCAGGCATTGCCCTTCTGCTGGTGGCAGCCATGAACGGCGGTGATACCCAGATGGCACTGGAACAGTTCGGAGATTTGGCCGCTGTCGCAACCGTTGCAGATGTTGTTCCTCTGACTGGAGAAAACAGACTGCTCGTGCAGAGAGGGATTGCTTATCTGGAAAATACCGAACGCCTCGGACTTCGGGCACTGCGTGAAGTCAGCGGACTTGCCGGAAAGCCTTTGAATTCTGTTAATATTGCGTTCACCATCGCACCGAGAATCAATGCCGCCGGCCGGCTGGAATCTCCCAGACTCGCTGTAGAACTGCTTCTGGAAGAAAATGCGGAAAGAGCGGTTCAGCTAGCCCAGCATCTGAATACTGTCAATGCCAGCCGGAAAGAATGCGAACAGCAGATTCTGCACGAGGCGGAACAGCAGATTGCAGAACATCCGGAGATGATTTATGACAGAGTTCTGATATTCGCCGGAAATGACTGGCATGCGGGAGTAATTGGCATTGTGGCATCCCGTCTGGAGGAACAGTACGGAAAACCATGCTTTATGATTAGCATCCAGAACGGTATGGGACATGGTTCAGCAAGAAGCTTCGGTGTATTTCATGTGTTTAAGGCTCTGACATCCTGCAAGGATTTGCTGGAAAAATTCGGCGGTCATCCTTCAGCAGGCGGTTTTACTCTGAAAGAAGAAAATATTCCGGCATTCCGGAAACAGCTTCTGCGCTATGCAGAAGAACATCATCCGGAAATGCCTTTCATGGAGACAAATGCTGTCTGCGCTCTGAAACCGGAGTTCATGAATCCGGAAGCCGTACAAAGTCTGGAAACCCTTGCGCCGTTCGGTGCAGAAAATCCTGAACCGGTGTTTCTGGCAGAACATGTCATTGTACAGGAGATTCTGCCGACCGCCAGCGGAACACATACCAGAATGACCGTACAAATGTTCGGCCAGACTTACAAGGCAATGTATTTCGGCAAGTCTCCGGAACAGACCGGCATCATCGCCGGAAACGCCTATCACATGCTGACAACACTCAATGCAAATGAATATCACGGAAAAGTGTATGTGACAATGTTTGTGCAGGAAGTCCGGCCGGCCGGCATTCC
Source organism: Oscillospiraceae bacterium (assembly GCA_017430465.1). Lineage (GTDB taxonomy): Bacteria > Bacillota > Clostridia > Oscillospirales > Ruminococcaceae > UBA3855. The sequence goes on along the minus strand of JAFRMZ010000208.1, from coordinate 28,854 downwards.
GCAGTCGAAACTGCTCGGCGCAGTGCAGACGTATGAAAAATATCGCCGGAAAGAAGAACTTCCGCAGTCTTATTATAAAGGTATGCTTCCTGAACGAAAAGATTTGACTGCGGTATATCTGGCTGTCGGAGAACAGCCCGTCACACCGGAAATTCTTGCAGCTTCTGTAATGAAACAGGGGATTAATTTCTGCAAACTGCTCATTGCGCTGGATGTGTTTGCAGAACTGGGACTGCTTTCCAGAAATCTACAGACGGGAGAAGTCGTCAGACTTCCCGTACAGAAAAAAGCCACTCTCGAAGATTCTGAAATCTTAACAGAATTAAGAAAACTTGCAGGCGCAGAATAATTCAAGGAGGTACTTCACAATGACTGAGGACAGAGTCGTAACTTTTGACATGATTATGGAAAAAATTCTTACAAGCGATAAGCAGTATGACATCAGCAAGATTGTGTCGGCGTATCAGTTTGCTGCCAAAGCACACGAGGGACAGCACCGTTCCTCAGGACAGCCTTATATTATTCATCCGCTGGCAGTGGCAGAATCACTTCTGGAACTGGGTATGGATACGGATACTATCTGCGCTGCACTTCTGCATGATGTTGTGGAAGATACCCCTGCAACAGATGAACAGCTCCGCAGCCTGTTCGGGAAAAGTGTCGCCAGCCTCGTGGACGGCGTTACCAAACTGACCCAGATTCCCGTATTCCGGCAGGACCAGAAAAAAGCAGAAAATATTCTCAAAATGCTTCTGGCAATGGACGAGGATGTCCGTGTGATGATTATCAAGCTCTGCGACCGCCTGCATAATATGCGGACACTCCAGTTTCGTCCGGAACATAAACAGCAGCAGCAGGCATACGAAACTATGAATGTCTATGCCCCTATTGCAGGCCGGCTCGGTATGAAGAAAATTCAGGAAGAACTGGAAACACTTTCCCTGTATTATCTCGACCCGTTTGGCTATTCTGAAATCGTCAGAAAGTTTGAGAATACCAAGGAAGAACGGGAACAGTTTATTGTTTCTATCAAGAACAGAATCGCAGAACGGCTGAAAGAAATTCCTTTCCAGCAGACACCCGAAATTCAGGGGCGTGTCAAGAGCATTTACGGCATGTATAAGAAAATTTTTAAAGAACACCGCAGTTTTGAACAGGTTTATGACAGATATGCCGTCAGAGTGCTTGTTTCGACTATGCCGGAATGCTATCTTGTCATGGGAATTGTTCATGAACTCTACCGGCCTCTTAAGGACAGAATCAAGGATTATATCGCCATGCCGAAAGAAAACGGCTACCAGTCTCTGCATACTACCGTGCTCGGACGGGAGGGAATCCCCTTTGAAGTCCAGATTCGTACTTGGGATATGCATAAAACGGCTGAATATGGCATCGCTGCACACTGGAAGTATAAAGAAGGCATACGGACAGACAAAATGGAAGAAGGTCTTGCATGGGTGCGCAAAATTCTGGAAGCCCAGAAAACTTCTGATGACCCCGATGAAATCCTCAGCACGCTCAAAATAGACCTCTCGCCTGATAATATTATGGTCATGACTCCTAAAGGCGATGCCGTCACCCTGCCCATAAAAGCTACCCCCATCGACTTTGCTTATAAAATTCATACCGAAATAGGCCATAAAATGATGTATGCCCGTGTCGAAGGCAGAATTGTACCTCTGGATTATGAATTGCAGACCGGCCAGATTTGCGAAATCATCACCAGCAAAGACCCCAACAAAGGCCCTAACAGAGCATGGATGAATATTGCTAAAACTTCCGAAGCCAAATCTAAAATCCGTGCGTGGTTCAAAAAAGAAAACCGTCAGAGCAATATCGAAGCCGGAAAAACAATGCTCGAAAAGGAATTACGGAGAAGCCGTATCCGGATTCCGGAGGAAGATTATGAAGCCTTTTTCTCTTATGATATGAAACGCCATAGCTGTAGTACACTGGAAGATTTTTATGCTTCTATCGGATACGGCGGTGTCAGCATCAGCAAGCTTGCTCCGAAATGGAAAGACTTGTATCTGAAAAATTATGTGCATACAGAGGAAAATCAGTCCGAAGAACAGCCCATTGTCAAGCCCGTTGAGAAAAATGTGACAAATCAGATTATTCTGGACGAAATCAGCGACTGCGCTGTCAAGTTCGCCCAGTGCTGTAATCCTCTCAAGGGAGACGAAATTGTCGGTTTCGTTACCAGAGGACACGGGCTCTCAGTACACCGGACAGACTGCATCAACTACAGAACCATGCTCGCCAGAAATATCCCCGAAGAACGTGAACGCTGGCTTGAAGTGCAGTGGACAGATAATTCTTCCACTGCCATGCGGACAAATCTGGATATTCTTTCTTATGACAGAGTCGGCCTGATGTTCGATATTTCTGCCGTGATGAAAGAAGCCGGCATTTCCATGACAGTTCCGCAGTCGCATAATCTCAGAGGCGGACGGGTGCTTCTGGTGATTAATATTCAGGTGATGAATATGAACCAGTTAACAGCCGTACTGGAACGGCTCAGAAAAATCAGCGGTGTGATTTCCGCAGAAAGAGCATCTTCTGCACATGATATGGAAAACACTAAGAAAAACTAAGAAAAGAGGCGCAGAAATGCTCGAACATTTTACAGGACATCTCAGGACGGTCAGGAATCATCGGCGTGAAGTCATGCGGAACTGTTTTCGGGCAGGGATTCCCTGTCAGGGACTTCTGCACGACTTGTCGAAATATTCGCCGACAGAATTTATTCCCAGCGTGAAATATTATCAGGGCACAAGAAGCCCCAATGAACAGGAACGCATTGTAAAAGGCTATTCCGAAGCGTGGATGCATCACAAAGGCAGAAACAAGCATCATTTCGAGTACTGGACGGATTATTCTCCGGAAACCAGACAGCTTGAACCCGTCAAGATGCCCCTCCGCTATGTCGCTGAAATGTTCTGCGACCGTGTCGGCGCAAGCAAAATCTATAACGGGGTGAATTATACTGACCGCAAACCTCTGGAATATTTTCTGAAAGCAAAGCCGACTCGGAAAATTCATCCGGAAACGTCCCGTTTTCTGGAAATTCTACTGAAAATGCTGGCCATGAAGGGAGAAGATTTTACATTTGCGTGGCTGAACTGGTATTTGAAAACGCATAAAGATTATTAATTTCGGCAGGATGCTGTGAATCAGAAACAGTATCCTGAATTTTTTTATTTTTTCAGGATTTTTTGATTTTGCTATTGACAACAGTGTGTATATATGATATAATATATATAACGTATATATACAATTTTAGCTTTTTTAAATTTTATATTGAGGTGCATCTTAAATTATGAATCAGTTTGACATTATCATCAGCAACGCTTCCGGCGAGCCGATTTACAGCCAGATTTCATCGCAGATTAAAACGATGATTCTCACCGGTCAGCTCAAGGAGGGAGAGGCTCTGCCTTCTATGCGGAATCTGGCATTACAGCTCAGAATCAGCGTTATCACAACCAAAAGAGCCTACGAAGAACTCGAACATGACGGCTTTATTGAATCCTATACCGGCAAGGGCAGTTTCGTCAAAGCCCAGAATCAGGAGCTTTTCAGAGAAGAACAGCTCCGGCAGATTGAAGACCTGCTCTCGCAGGCCTGCGAAAAAGCCAAACTCGCCGGCGTTGCTCCGGACGAACTCAAAGAAATCTTAGATTTGATTTATGGAGGCGAATCACCATGACAGATTTTGAAAATGCTATCGAGATTACAAATCTTACTAAAAAATATGACGGCTTTACACTGGATGTTGTGAATTTCAATGTTCCGAAAGGCAGTATCATGGGTTTTATCGGGCAGAACGGCGCAGGAAAAACAACGACTATCAGAGCACTGCTGAATATTATTACAGTCGATTCCGGAAATATCCATCTGCTGGGTATGGATAATATCAAGGATGAAATCGAAATCAAAAAAAGAATCTCTGTTGTCTTTGACGAACTGCCCTTTCAGGATATTTTCAGCGCAAAGCAGATTGCAAGAATTTTATGTGACATCTATCCGAAATGGGATAATCAGATTTATGAAGACTATCTGGAACGCTTTCAGCTCCCCATGAAAAAGAAAGTCGGGGAATTCTCCAAAGGCATGAAAATGAAGCTCCAGATTGCGACAGCCCTCTCACACAGCGCAGAATTATTAATCATGGATGAGGCAACCACCGGACTTGACCCCGTTGTCCGGAACGAAATCTTAGATATTTTTTTAGAGTATCTGCAAGATGAAAATCACAGTATTCTGATGTCATCGCATATTACATCCGACTTGGAGAAAGTCGCCGACAGTGTGACCTTTATCGACAAGGGCAGAATCCTGATTTCCGGCTATAAAGATGAAATCTTAGAGAATCACGGCGTTATCAAGTGTTCTAGGAAAGACTTTCAGGATATTGATAAATCTGATTTCATCAGTGCTCGCCTTTCCGATTTCGGCGCAGAAGTCATGATTTCCGATAAATCCGCTATGAAACGGAAATACAGCGGACTGCTCCTCGAAAATACAACCCTCGAAGAAATTATGCTGTTCTACGTCAACCGGACAAAAAAGGAGTGGTCATAATGAAAGGCTTAATCTATCGTGATTTCTGTCTTGTCAAGAAAAACTGGATTCCGGTATTCTGTATTTCCGTCGGGGCGGTTATCTGGAATATTCTGGTGCAGTTAAGCTTTGAATACGGCAATTTCAAAAAATATCTGCTGGATGACCCGAACGATACTTCCGGCGCAGGAGAAGTCTCCAGAGTTATGATTTATTATATTGGCTTGTATATGATTCCGTATCTTGCCTTGATTATGATGGATACGCTCTCGGTTGTCCGTGCGGATTTGTCCGTCAAATGGGCAACGAACCGGAAAATCTTTCCGGTGACGGCTCTGCAATGGACGGCGAGCGTTTATGCTATCAAACTGATTGGCTTGCTCATAGCGATTGTATTATTTCTTATCAACGGTTCGATTATGGCGCACATGACCGGAAATACATTCGGAATCTATGAATTCAATAATATGCTGTTGTTCGCCTGTTTTTATTTAGCGTTCGACTGGGTGCAGATGGCTTTCATGGTCAGGGTGCGAACCGAAAAAGAAATGAATTCCGCTGCTGCTTCGCCCCTGCTTGTCCTGATTCCGATGTTTGCGCTGGCTTATCCTAAATGCAAGAGCTATGCTTTCAAACTGGAAACACTCTTTCCGGAAGATGCCGAAATAGAGGCGCAGGAACGAATTTCTGTTACAAAAGGCTTACTGCAATCGGAATTCGGAGTCTATCGTGATGCAGTCGCTCCGTATCTCTGGCTGATTGTGCTTGCATTGCTGGCTCTGGGATTTTATCTGACGTATCTCGGAATCAGAAGGAGGGAGAAATAATCATGAAAGGCTTGCTCTATAAAGAACTTATGCAGAATAAAATGATGCTGTTTGCAGTAGGATTATGCTGTATATTTTTCTCTTTCTTTCTGGGAATTATGCCGTTTCTGCCGTTTATGACAGACGGGGATGATTTATCTGATGATGCATCCTTTACAGTGATAATGATGATATTTATTACAGTTCTGGATTATTTCTTTTTATTATGCTTTCAGGGGAATTTCTTTCAGACGGATGAGCGCAAGAAATGGGCTTATTTTGTAGCATCTTCGCCGGAAACCTCTGTCGGACAGGTGCGGAGCAAATATTTCTTGATTCTGATTTGCGATATGGGAGTATTAATCTGGACATATTTCTTTGAGAATATCGCCAATCCGATTCAGGAAACACTGACCGGAACAACAAGTATTTCCGCACTGTTGTTTTTCGTTCACATGTTTCTGAGTGCGTTTGAGATTCCGTTTATGATACGTTTCGGAACAAAGGGCGGAAACATGGCACATACCGTAATGTTTGTCCTGCTGATTGCAATAGGAGGAATTTACTTTCTGTTCGGAGATTTGTCGTTTTTCGATTCGATTGATGATTTCTATGATAAGATTCTGAATTTCCTGCATGGCGAAAATGTTTCGGACTGGCTGTATTTCTGGCTTGGCTTGTTTATCTGGATTTCGATGGGGCTTTATTATGCCTCTTACAGGATTTCCTGTAAATGTTATCTGAAAGGGGTGGAGCACTATGCAAAATAAAAAACTGGAATGGCAGAGAGTCGGTATTTTCTTTCTGTTATCCTATGCGATAGCCTATATTCCGGAAATCGCTTTCGGCTGGAAAATGGGGGATTATGAGAACTGGACTGAACCGAACATGCTGGCTTGGTTCTTGTTCGTGACGTTTTCGCCGGCAATTGCCGTTGTCCTGACGAGAATCATCACCAAAGAGGGCTGGAAAGACAGTTTTCTGCATCTGAATGTAAAAGGCAATCTGAAATATTATATTTTATCTGTTTTTTTCCTGATTGCTTTTGAACTGCCCAGAGGCATCACGGCGAATCTGATGGAAGGAGAAGCCCCGTTTGCAGGCTTTACCGTTCCGAAATTTTTCGGAATTCTCCTGATGACAGCAGGCATGTCAATTCCGTTAGCGTTCATCAATTTCGGTGAGGAATTAGGCTGGAGAGGGTATTTATATCCGAAACTTGAAAAATTAATCGGCGTACCGGCGACCGTGATTATCGGCGGAATCGTCTGGGGATTATGGCACGCACCTCTGACCGTGAAAGGACACAATTTCGGAACGGATTATCCAAGCTATCCCTACGGCGGATTAATCCTGATGAGCTTGTTCTGTATCAGTCTGGGCGCATTCCTGATGTGGCTCACAAAAAAGACAAATTCCGTATATCCGGCGAGCATTGCACATTCGATTAATAATAATTCTGCCGGAGCAGTTGCCTATGCACTGATTTCTGAAACGATTGACGAAGACACTTTCAATCAGTTTCAGCATTCTGTCATCACCATGAGCTATATGCTGATTATGGCAGTCGTTTTCACCGTTTTAATTCTGAAAGACAGTAAAAAACAGAAAAATCCGGCAGAAATCTAATCTGCCGGATTTTTTTCAACAAATCAGAATGTTGAAACTTGTGCAGAACGGCAAAAATAAAATATCCTCTTGATTTGAATCTCTTAAAGTGCTATAATAAAAATCAAGAACTGTTTTTTGAATTCAGGTTCATCACAAAAGAAAGGACTGAAGTCATGATTTTATCAGGCGCAGAAATCGTTGTAGAAACTCTGATTGAACAGGGATGCAAAACCGTGTTCGGTTATCCCGGCGGTCAGGTGATTAATCTGTATGATGCATTATATACAAGAAGTGACAGAATTGAACATATTCTGACAGCTCACGAACAGGGGGCATCCCATGCCGCTGACGGCTATGCCAGAGCCAGCGGGGAAGTCGGTGTCGTTATTGCCACATCAGGACCGGGCGCAACCAATCTGGTGACGGGGATTGCGACAGCATATCTGGATTCGATTCCGCTGATTGCCATCACCGGCAATGTCCCGAATTCTTTAATCGGCCGTGACAGCTTTCAGGAAGTGGATATTACCGGCGTAACACTGCCGATTACCAAGCATAATTTCTTAGTCAAGAGCATTGACAAATTAGCAGATACTATTCGGGAAGCCTTTGTGATTGCCAAGTCCGGCCGTCCCGGCCCTGTCCTGATTGATATTCCGAAAGATGTGCAGATTGCAACTTATCCCTATCAGGCCTGTCCGGTTGTGGAAAAGAAAATGCCCAGAAAAGCAAAGGGCGATAAGCTGACAAAAGCCGTTCAGATGATTGCAGAATCCAAAAAGCCCTATATTTATTTCGGTGGCGGTGCGGTTTCCGCAGATGTTTCCGAAGAAATTACTCAGCTTGCAGATAAGATTGATGCACCTGTCGGCTGTACCATGATGGGCTTGTCTGCTGTTCCGGTAAATCATCCCCGTTATCTCGGCATGGAGGGAATGCATGGACATTATGCCTCCAGCGTATCGCAGGATGAAGCAGATTTGATTATCGCCATCGGCGCAAGATTCAGCGACCGTGCAACCGGAAATGTTTCCAAATATGCCAGAAAAGCAAGAATTATTCATATTGATGCTGACGGCGCAGAATTAAACAAGAATGTCGCTGTTGAATTAGGCATCGAGTGCGATGTGAAAGATGCCCTCCAGAGACTGCTTGCTCTTGTGGACAAGAAAGAACTTCCTGAATGGAATGCAAGAATTCAGGAGCTCAAAGCCGAAGAACAGGCGCAGTTTGAGAGAGTCACTGCCAAGGATAGAATTACACCTTATGCCCTGATTCAGGAAACGGCAAAGCTTGCTGATGCAGATACCCCTGTTGTGACAGATGTCGGACAGCATCAAATGTGGGTTGCGCAGTATTATCCGTTCCGGAATTCCAGAACGTTTATTTCCAGCGGTGGGCTGGGAACAATGGGCTTCGGACTCGGTGCGGCCATCGGTGCGGCAAAGGCTACCGGAAAAAGAACAGTTCTGTTTACCGGTGACGGCAGTTTCGGCATGAATCTGAATGAACTGGCAACGGTATCTTCTGAAAATATTCCGGTTGTGATTATCATCATGAATAATCATGTGCTCGGCATGGTTCGCCAGTGGCAGACTTTGTTCTTCCAGAAGCATTACTCCAATACTGACCTTCACGGCAGAAAAACAGATTTCATGAAGCTTGCAGATGCATTCGGCATCAAGGGCTACCGGATTCAGGAACTCTCGGAACTGACTTCCACACTCGGAAAGGCATTTGCTGAAAATGCCCCTGTCCTCGTGGAATGCATGATTGACCAAGATGAATTTGTTCTTCCTATGCTTCCGCCCGGCGGATGTATTGAAGATATTATCACCGAAAGGAGCGATAAGTAATTATGGAACGCTTTATCATTGCCATTCTGGTGGAAAATCAGCCCGGTATCCTTACACGTGTTGCCAGCATGTTCAACCGCAGAGGCTTTAATATCGACAGCCTGACCGTCAGCGAGACAGAAACCCATGAATATTCCAGAATTACTATCTCCCTGACCGGCGATGACGGAATCTGCCGTCAGATTATCAAACAGCTCAAAAAGCTCTACAATGTAAAAGAAGTCAAAGTCATGGACAAGCCTAAAAGCGTATACCGTGAACTGGCTCTGATTAAACTCCAGAACAAGCCGGAAACCCGACAGGAAATTTTATCTGCTGTGGATATTTTCCGTTCTAAGATTGTCGATTTTTCGCCTTCTACGCTCTGCGTGGAAATCACCGGCGAAACTTCCAAAATTGAGGCATTTATTGCACTTGTTGAACCGCTCGGCATTCTCGAAATGTGCCGTACCGGCGTAGTGGCTATCGAAAGAGGATGTCACTATCTGAACAGCGATACAAGTCTTTAAATCATATATATTTTATTAATCTATATTTTTTAAGAAAAGGAGTTCTTTTAAAATGGCAGAAGCAAGAATTTTTTATCAGCAGGATTGTGATATTCACAAGCTGGACGGCAAGACAGTCGCTATCATCGGTTACGGCTCTCAGGGTCACGCTCATGCACTGAACCTTCAGGAAAGCGGTGTCAATGTTGTTGTCGGCCTGTACGAAGGAAGCAAAAGCTGGGCAAAGGCTGAAAAGCAGGGTCTGAAAGTCATGACAACTGCCGAAGCTGCTAAAATTGCTGACATCATCATGATTCTGATTCCGGATGAAAAGCAGAAAGCTCTGTATGAATCTGACATCAAGCCCTATATGACTGCCGGCAAGACACTGGCTTTCGCACACGGTTTTAACATTCATTTCGGATGCATCGTACCTCCGGCAGATGTGAATGTTATCATGATTGCTCCGAAAGCTCCGGGTCATACCGTAAGAAGCGAATATCAGGCAGGCAAGGGCACTCCGTGCTTAATCGCTGTTCAGCAGGATGCAACCGGTGACGCTCAGGAAATCGGCCTCGCTTATGCAGCAGGTATCGGCGGCGCAAGAGCAGGCGTTCTGGAAACAACTTTCAGAACTGAAACTGAAACTGACCTCTTTGGTGAACAGGCTGTTCTCTGCGGCGGTGTATGCGCTCTGATGCAGTGCGGTTTTGAAACTCTCGTAGAAGCAGGCTATGACCCCAGAAATGCTTATTTTGAATGCATTCACGAAATGAAGCTCATCGTTGACCTGATTTATCAGTCCGGTTTCGAGGGCATGAGATATTCTATCTCCAATACTGCTGAATACGGCGACTACATCACCGGCCCGAAGGTTATCACTGAAGATACCAAGAAGGCTATGAAGAAAGTGCTCGCTGACATTCAGGACGGCTCTTTCGCTAAGGAATTCCTGCTGGATATGTCCGATGCAGGCAATCAGGTACACTTCAAGGCTATGAGAAAGCTTCATGCTGAACATCCTTCCGAAGTTGTCGGCAAGGAAATCAGAAAGCTCTATAGCTGGAACAGCGAAGATGACAAGCTCATCAACAACTGATTGATTATCTGAAAATTATTTTCAATAGGCAAGTTATCCCGTTTTTTGCGGGATAACTTGTCATATATATAAAACCTATTACAGTAAGGGGTTAATAATTATGATGTTTGATGCAAAAACCGCAGGCGCACACTGCGCCCCTCAGCGGTCATTATTACATGCACTCGGCCTGACAAAGGAAGAAATGGAACGTCCGCTTGTCGGAATCGTAAGTTCCTATAACGAAATCGTTCCGGGACACATGAATCTGGATAAGATTGTAAATGCTGTCAAGATGGGCGTTGCCATGGCCGGCGGTACACCTATTGTATTTCCGGCAATTGCCGTTTGTGATGGCATCGCCATGGGTCACAAGGGTATGAAATATTCTCTCGTAACCCGTGACTTAATCGCCGATTCTACTGAAGCAATGGCTCTGGCTCATGCGTTCGATGCACTTGTTATGGTTCCTAACTGCGACAAGAATGTCCCCGGCCTGCTGATGGCTGCTGCAAGAGTCAACATCCCGACCATTTTTGTCAGCGGAGGCCCTATGCTCGCCGGTCATGTTGACGGCAAAAGAACCAGCCTTTCCAGCATGTTCGAGGCTGTCGGCTCTTACAAGGCCGGAAAAATCAACGAAGACAAGCTCTATGATTATGAATTAAATGCATGTCCCACTTGCGGAAGCTGTTCCGGTATGTATACCGCTAATTCCCATAACTGCCTGACAGAAGTCCTCGGTATGGGTCTGCGTGGAAACGGTACGATTCCGGCAGTATACTCCAGAAGAATTGAACTTGCAAAACATGCCGGTATGCAGGTTATGGAATTATATCGCAAAAATATCCGCCCACGTGACATCATGACCGAAAAGGCTTTCCAGAATGCACTGACTGCGGATATGGCTCTTGGATGCTCTACTAACAGTATGCTCCATCTTCCGGCTATTGCACATGAATGCGGTGTGGAAATCAATCTTGACATTGCAAACAAAATCAGCGCAAAAACGCCGAATCTCTGCCATTTAGCTCCGGCAGGCCATACCTATATGGAACAGCTCGATGAAGCCGGCGGTGTGTATGCCGTTCTGAACGAACTGAATAAAAAAGGCCTGATTCATACCGATGTCATGACCGTAACCGGAAAAACACTCGGCGAAAATCTGGAAGGCTGTATCAACCGTGACCCCGAAGTTATCCGGCCGATTGACAATCCGTTCAGCGAAACAGGCGGAATTGCTGTTCTGCGTGGCAATCTTGCTCCGGATGGATGTGTTGTCAAGAGAAGTGCAGTCGCAAAGGAAATGCTCGTTCATGAAGGCCCTGCAAAGGTATTCGACAGCGAAGAAGAAGCAATTGTTGCTATCTATGCCGGAAAAATTGTCGCCGGAGATGTGGTTGTCATCCGTTATGAAGGGCCTTCCGGCGGTCCGGGTATGAGAGAAATGCTCTCTCCGACTTCTGCGATTGCTGGTATGGGTCTGGATAAAGAAGTCGCTCTCATCACAGACGGCAGATTCTCTGGTGCAACTCGTGGCGCAGCTATCGGCCATGTATCTCCGGAAGCTGTCAGAGGCGGTTTAATCGCTTATGTTCAGGACGGCGATATTATTTCTATCAACATTCCGGAATATAAGATTGAACTCAAAGTTTCTGATGAAGAAATCGCAAAGCGTAAGGAAACGACTGAAATCAAGGTAAAAACTGATGTAACAGGCTATCTGAAACGCTATGCCAAAATGGTTTCTTCTGCTGACAGAGGCGCAATCATCAATTATTGATTTTTAAACTGACGAAAGGACTGATATATTCATGGGTATGACCATGACTCAGAAAATTCTTGCCGCACATGCCGGACTCGACAAAGTCGAAGCAGGACAGTTGATTCTTGTCAATCTGGATTTGGTGCTCGGCAATGATATTACTTCTCCCGTGGCTATCAAGGCATTCAAGAACATGGGAAAAGAAACTGTTTTCGATAAAGAAAAAGTCACAATGGTAATGGACCATTTCGCCCCGAACAAGGACATCAAAGCCGCCCAGCAGTGCATGATGTGCCGTGACTTCTGCGGTGACCAGAGCATTACTAATTTCTATGATGTCGGTCAGATGGGTATCGAACACGCACTTCTGCCGGAAAAAGGGCTTGTTGTTTCCGGTGATGCCGTTATCGGTGCGGATTCTCATACATGTACTTACGGCGCACTCGGCGCATTCTCGACAGGTGTCGGCTCGACTGATATGGCCTGCGGTATGGCTATCGGAAAGGCTTGGTTCAAAGTGCCGTCTGCGATTAAATTCGACCTCAAGGGCAAACTGAACAAGTACGTTTCCGGTAAAGATGTGATTCTGCACATTATCGGCATGATTGGCGTTGACGGCGCATTATATAAATCAATGGAATTTGTCGGCGAAGGCCTTTCTTCTCTGTCTATGGCTGACCGCCTCTGTATGGCAAATATGGCTATCGAAGCAGGTGCAAAGAATGGGATTTTTGCTGTTGATGATATTACTAAAGCTTATGTCAAGGAACATTCCGACCGTGAACCGGTTGTCTATCAGGCTGATGCAGATGCCGTTTATGAAAAAACTTATGTCATTGATTTATCTGAAATCAAGCATACTGTATCATTCCCGCATCTTCCGGAAAATACACACACAACTGACGAAATCGGAGAAATCAAGATTCAGCAGGTGGTTATCGGCTCTTGTACTAACGGCAGACTGGAAGATTTAAAGGCTGCTGCGGAAATCATGCAGGGAAAGAAAGTCGCAAAGGGCGTGCGCTGTATCGTCATTCCGGCAACGCAGAAAATCTATTTGGAAGCCATGGAAGCCGGCTATCTAAAGACATTTATCGAATGCGGAGCAGTGGTATCCACACCGACATGCGGTCCTTGTCTGGGCGGACACATGGGCATTCTGGCCGAAGGCGAACGTGCTGTTGCAACCACAAACAGAAACTTCCTCGGCAGAATGGGTCATGTGACATCTGAAATTTATCTGGCAAGTCCGGAAGTCGCCGCCGCAAGTGCGGTTACCGGAAAAATTTCCGCACCTGAGGAGGTACTCTGATTATGAAATTTACAGGAAAAGTTATCAAATACGGCGATAATATTGATACAGACGTTATCATTCCGGCAAGATATTTAAACACCAGCGACCATAAGGAACTGGCTTCCCACTGCATGGAAGATATTGATACAACTTTCGTTTCCAGAGTGCAGAAAGGCGACATCATGGTCGGCGGATGGAATTTCGGATGCGGTTCGTCCCGTGAACATGCGCCCATTGCTATCAAGGCAAGCGGAATTTCTCTGGTTATCGCAAAGAGCTTTGCGAGAATTTTCTACAGAAATGCGATTAATATCGGCCTTGCGATTGTAGAATCTGAAAAGGCAGCAGAAGCCATTCAGGAAGGCAATACCATTACGGCGGATTTGGATAACGGTATTCTGCATAACGAAACAACTGGAGAAGATTATCAGGTTGAGCCGTTTCCGGCCTTTATCCAGACGATTATTGAAAATGGCGGTCTGGTAGAATCTATCAAGAACGGAAGTATTCAGTAATGTTCGGCGATTTACACGACAGACTGGATGAACTGGCAGTGTTCCGCAGTCTGGAAGATGACAGAGTATTCAGGGCTTTTCATCAGTTGCTGAGAATTACCGGAGAACGTGGCGTTGACTGGTGGACGAGAAAAACGGAATTTTATCGTTTTGTATCGCAGTTATATCAGGCACACACGGATAACTGGACAGAATATCTCACAAATCTGGTTTTATTTACAGAAACACCCTGTACATGGTTTGTGGCAAACGGTCTTGCAATTCCGGAGACTATCCGGAATTCTGCAAGGCGGGAACTGCGTTATTTATCCAAAACAGCAGGCATCTCGTCAGCCATGATGAAACAGCATTATTTCATCATGGGCTACGGCGAATTTACAGGTCACGAGGGCTTACAGCCCGACTGGCAGGCCGAGGAAACTGACCTTGAAACGCTCTATTTTGAACGCCTCGGCCATATCAGACAATACGGTTTCGGTATCTGGGCAAAATATAAAATGTTCCAGATGAAATTATCAGACAGTTCAGAAAAAGGCTATATTCTGAAACCGGTTTCTTCTCCGGATACCATTCAGCTCCATGAGCTGGTAGGCTACGAACCGCAGAGAAAACAGGTTGTCGATAATACAAAAGCTCTGCTGAACGGCCTGAAGGCATCCAATATTCTGTTATACGGTTCGGCCGGAACAGGCAAGTCGGCAACCGTCAAGGCCGTTGCAAATTTATTTGCGCAGGACGGCCTGCGACTGATTGAATTATCTAAAAATGAACTGCATCTGCTTCCGGAACTGCTCGAAGAACTGCACACCAATCCGCTGAAATTTGTTTTGTTTATTGATGATTTGAGCTTTCAGGAAAATGATGATGATTTCAGTGCACTGAAAGCCGTTCTCGAAGGAAGCATTTCAGCACGGGCGAATAATACTGTCATCTATGCGACAAGCAACCGCCGGCACATCGTTCGGGAAACGTTCTCCCAGCGTGCCGGTGACGAAATTCACCGGAACGATACCGTTCAGGAAACTATCTCGCTTTCGGAACGGTTTGGAATTCAGATTCTGTTCGATAAGCCGAATAAAGATTTATATCTCGAAATTGTCCGGAATCTCGCCGAAGAAGCCGGACTCCGCACCAATGCGGATACCATTGCACGCCAAGCCGAACAGTTCGCCATGCGAAAAAGCGGACGCTCCGCACGTGCCGCAAAACAGTTTGTCGAACAGCTTCGCTGTGCGGAATATCAGGAAGAATCATAAAGGAGTGATTTTTTTATGCTGACACTTGATAAAATTTATCATGCCAGTTATGTACTGGAAGATGTCATCCGGCAGACAGATATTATTTATGCGCCGAAACTCTGTCCGGATGCCAATGTCTATCTCAAAACGGAAAACTTGCAGATTACAGGGTCTTTCAAAGTTCGTGGAGCTTATTATAAGATTTCTCAGCTCAGCGATGAGGAAAAAGCAAAAGGCGTTATTGCCTGTTCTGCCGGAAATCATGCGCAGGGCGTGGCACTCGCCGCAACCAAAAACGGCATCAAGTCCCTGATTTGCCTGCCGGACGGCGCACCCATCTCAAAAGTAGAGGCAACCAAAGGCTATGGCGCAGAAGTCTGCCTTGTGCCGGGTGTCTATGATGATGCCTATCAGAAAGCTCTGGAACTCCGTGACGAAAAAGGCTATACGTTTATTCATCCGTTTGATGATGAAGATGTCATCGCCGGACAGGGGACAATCGGTCTGGAAATCAGCAAACAGCTCCGTGAAGTCGATATTGTTGTTGTGCCGATTGGCGGAGGCGGTCTGATTTCAGGCGTGGCCTTTGCGCTCAAGCATCTGAATCCGAAAATCAGAGTCTACGGCGTACAGGCAAGCGGTGCGCCCTCTATGGTGGCATCTCTCCAGCAGGACGAAATTGTTTGTCTGGATAAGGTCGGCACAATTGCAGACGGCATCAAGGTGAAAGAACCCGGCGAAAATACGTTCGAGCTGGTCAAAAAATACGTTGACGGCGTTGTGACTGTTACGGATGATGAAGTATCTTCCGCCATTCTGGCTCTGATTGAACAGCATAAGCTTATCGCAGAAGGTGCAGGCGCAGTAGCAGTGGCATCTGTCATGTTCAATAAGATTCCGGATATGAAAGGCAAAAATGTTGTTTGTCTGGTATCCGGCGGTAATATTGATGTCACTATCCTGTCAAGGGTCATCAAGAGAGGCCTGCTGAAATCCGGCAGAAGCGACACACTGACCATTCAGCTCGAAGACAAACCCGGACAGCTTAAGGGCGTATCGGCAATTCTTGCAGACTTGGGCGGTAATGTCGTTTCCATTCATCACGAAAGAGCCAGCGAAGACAGCGATATTACAGACTGCGTGCTCCGGATTGTGCTCGAAACCAGAAATTATGAGCATATCCGTCAGATTCGGCAGGCTCTGACAGATGCAGGATTCAAGATTGTAAACAAGTAATGATTTATTTTTAAGGAGTTGTTTGATTATGGCAGAAAAAATTTATACAGAAACTGCACCGGCCGCTATCGGCCCTTATTCTCAGGCAGTCAAGGCAAA
Organism: Oscillospiraceae bacterium; assembly: GCA_017430465.1. GTDB lineage: Bacteria > Bacillota > Clostridia > Oscillospirales > Ruminococcaceae > UBA3855. Next base: position 12,302 of record JAFRMZ010000208.1, on the reverse strand, counting down.
CGGTATGGTTTACACATCCGGCCAGATTGCAATTGTTCCGGCAACCGGAAACATCGAAGCTTCTGATATTCAGGGACAGACCGAACAGGTGATGAAAAATCTCGGCGAAGTGCTGAAAGCTTCCGGAACAGATTTTTCCAAAGTTGTCAAGACAACCTGCTTCCTTGCTGATATTGCTGATTTTTCCGCATTTAACGAAATTTATGGCAAGTATATCACCGAAAAGCCGGCAAGAAGTTGTGTCGCTGTCAAAGACCTGCCGAAGGGCGCACTGGTAGAAGTCGAAGTCATTGCGGTGACAGACTGATTTCTGCAAACAGTCCAATCGCAGGCGGATTGAAAGTAAAATAAATAAAGCAGCCTGTCAGCAGGAATAAAAACAAAAATCCCGACAGACTGCTTTTTTTCTGCCTGTCCGCATGGGTGCGCAGATACCATGTCAGAAACATGACGCAGGCATAAAATAACAGCATGTCCGCCCTGAAATATTCCGTTCCCAGAATTCCCGTGCAGAGATAGTGCATCATCAGAAAAATCAGGAGCGTCATGGAAATGCCCTGCGCATACGTCGTCAGAATGCCCTTTTGCAGACTGCCTGTCCATAAGTAGCGAATCAGGCCGGTCAGAACGGCCGGCATGTAAAGCACTTTCAGGTTTTCCCATACGCTGTTGCGGACAGGAACAAAGGCGCAGAGTCCGGAAATCCGCATCAGAAACGGCGAAAACAGAAATAACAGCGTTCCTCCTATGCCTGTCATCAGAAACAGCAGAATATCCCAGCAGATGGTTTTCCGGAGCATGTGTTCTTTATGAGAGGCACGCTCCAGAATATCCTGTTCGGGTTTGCAGAAATCTTTATGATATAATAAAATTTTCATGGCTGTACGGTTCTCCTTTGCTTTTTTATCAGAATATGCAGGGGAATTCTGAAAAATACAGCCTGTCCGGAAAAAATTTTCAAAGATGCAGAAACACCCGTTTGAGATACACTTTTTCTTGACAGATTCTGAAAAATGTGGTATACTGAATACAGACCTAAGTCACGGAACAGGCATTGACAGAACGCCCGCCCGTGTGAATTGCAATGTGTAAAATAAGATTAGTATATGAATTTGTGAGGTGCTTGAAATATGGAACTCAAATATAAAAGAATTATCCTGAAACTCAGCGGTGAAGCACTCGCCGGCGATAAGAAATTCGGCCTTGATTACGGCGTTATCGGCAATATCTGCGAAAGTATCAAGAAATGTGTCGATGTCGGTGCACAGGTCGGTATTGTGGTCGGCGGAGGCAATTTTATTCGTGGACGCATGAGTGGAAGCCTCGACAGAACCCGTGCTGACCACATGGGTATGCTGGCAACGGCTATCAATGCGCTGGCTATCTCCGATATGCTCGAATCTATGGGCGTGGAGACCCGTGTGCAGACTGCCATCAATATGCAGCAGGTCGCTGAACCTTATATCAGAAACCGTGCTATCCGCCATCTGGAAAAAGGCAGAGTTGTTATTTTCGGATGCGGTACAGGCAATCCGTTTTTCTCAACAGATACAGCGGCCTCTCTCAGAGGTGTCGAAATCGAAGCCGAAATTCTTATGAAAGCCACTCTCGTTGACGGCGTTTATGACAAAGACCCCAATAAATTCGATGACGCAAAGCGTTATGATACTCTCACATTCAGTCAGGTGCTGAATGAAAATCTTGCTGTAATGGATATGTCTGCCGCTACAATGTGCAATGAAAACAAGCTCCCTATGCTCGTGTTCGACCTGCACCGTCCTGATAATATTCTGGATGCCGTGCTCGGCAAACAGGTAGGTACTGTCATTACTGCTGAATAAGCTGTATTTTATTATTTTTAATCAGAAAGGAAATTATTATCATGAAAGAAACACTCAAACATGCAGAAGAAAAAATGCAGAAATCCCTTGACAGCCTGCAAAGCAATTTTGCTTCTGTCCGTGCCGGCAGAGCAAACCCGCAGGTGCTCGACAAGGTCAATGCTAACTGGTACGGTACACCGACTCCGATTCAGAATATGGCTTCCATTACCGTTTCTGAAGGCCGTACTCTCGTGATTCAGCCGTTTGACAAGGGTACACTGAAAGATATTGAAAAAGCCATTCAGGCTTCTGATTTGGGCATTAATCCGGTCAATGACGGCAATGTCATCCGCCTGACTTTCCCTCAGCCGACCGAAGAACGCAGAAAAGAACTCTGCAAAAGTGTCAAGAAATACGGCGAAGATGCCAAAGTTGCCGTCCGCAACGTGCGCCGTGATGCTGTCGACAAGTTCAAGGCTATGAAGAAAAACGGCGAACTTACCGAAGATGACCAGAAAGAAGCAGAAAAGAAAGTTCAGAAAATTACTGACAAGTACTGCGAAGAAGTAGATAAGGCTGTTTCTGCAAAAGAAAAAGAAATTATGAGCATCTGAGCAGGAGCAGAAATATGGCTTTTACAAAGAAAAAGGCAGAAACTCCGGCATTGCCGGAAGTTCTGCCGACACATGTCGGCTTTATTATGGACGGCAACGGCAGATGGGCGAAAAAACGAGGTTTGCCAAGAAGTTTCGGCCACGTGGAAGGTGCAAAGAATTTCAAGAAAATTGTGGATTACTGCAAGACTATCGGCATTAAATATATTTCGTTCTATGTGTTTTCTACCGAAAACTGGAAGCGTCCGCAGGAGGAAATTGACGGCATTCTGAAACTGCTCCGTGAATATCTTGTGGATGTACAGGCACATCTGGGGGACGGTGTCAGAGCCGTTTTTCTGGGCGATAAGTCCGCTTATCCGGAGGATATTCAGAAAGCTATGATTAAGCTTGAACAGGATACGGCACATCATACCAGAATGACCCTTCTGCTTGCCTGCAACTACGGCGGACGGAATGAAATTGCTTATTCTGCAAGAAAAATAGCCGAAAAAATCAAATCCGGTGAACTGAATCCCGAAGATATTACAGAACAGACAATTGCAGATAATCTCTATACTGCCGGTATGCCCGATGTTGATTTAGTCATCAGGCCAAGCGGTGAGTTAAGACTCTCGAATTATTTAATCTGGCAGTGCGCCTATGCGGAATATTATTTCACAAATGTGTTATGGCCGGATTTCTCGCCGGAAGAACTCAACAAGGCGTTAATCGACTATGCCGGCAGAGGCAGACGCTTCGGGGGTGTCTGATGAAACAAAGAATTATTTCTGGTGTTGTCGGAGTATGTCTGCTGGCAGTTGTGCTGATTCTGCATCATACGATAGTATTTCCGCTGGCATTCTCAGCAATTGTCGGAGTTATCCTGTTTGAACTGATTCGTGCAATCGGCGGACTGGAATTCAAGCTTTCCACTGGTGCAGTCATGAGTTACGGAATCTTGTCAATTATATTATCTTCACTGCTGAATGAGGATGTTTTCGGAACAGGCTGGCAGATAGCAGGTATATTTTATTCTGTTCTGATGCCCGTCTGTCTGACTTTGATATTCTGGGACTATATGCGCCATCCGAAAACATTTACAATCGAACAGGGTGCGTTTATGATTTCTGCGATGATACTGGTCACGGATTCGTTTAAAATGCTGATGACTATGAATCATGATGAAAATCACAGTCTGTTCTATGTGATTCTGTCGCTCTGCGGTGCGTGGATTGCCGATACAGGCGCATATTTCTCCGGTGTTGCGTTAGGCAAGACAAAGCTCTGTCCAGAAATCAGCCCCAAAAAAACGGTCGAAGGCTTTGTCGGCGGACTTGTCAGCAATATGCTGTTATTCATCCTGATTTTCCTGTTCTATGCGAAAGGGTGCGGACTGGGTTTCGGAATCATGGAAGCCCTGAAATCCGGACTGCTGGGGCTTGTCTGCGCTGGTGTCAGCGTTCTGGGCGATTTGACTGCTTCGGTTATCAAGCGTCAGAAAGGTATCAAGGACTACGGAAACATTATGCCCGGACACGGCGGTTTAATGGACAGATTCGACAGCGTATTGTTTGTCATTCCGGCATTTTACTGGTGTATCCGGATATTCCCAATTTTTTAAGCATACAAAATCAATAAACCTGTCTTACAAGATGGGTTTATTGTATTATAGGAGATGTTTTTGAATATGATGAAAAAAGTAGCACTGTTAGGCTCTACCGGTTCAATAGGTACGCAGGCTCTTGAAGTGATTGAGAAGCATGGTCTGAAAGTTACCGCTTTAGCCGCAAATCGTCAGGCCGAAAAATTAGCCGAACAGGCGAAGAAATTCCATCCGGAATGCGTCTGCATCTATGATGAATCCAAAGCCGGTATCCTGAAAGAACTGCTTTCTGGAGAGAATATCGAAATCCTGACGGGCATGGACGGCCTTTGTCAGATTGCTTCGGATAAAAATCAGGATATTGTTCTGAACAGCGTGGTCGGTATGGTCGGTCTGCTCCCGACCCTGAAAGCTATCGAAGCCGGAAATGATATTGCCCTCGCAAATAAAGAAACGCTTGTCGCCGGCGGTGAACTCGTCATGAAGTCTGCTTCGGAAAAGGGCGTGAAAATTTATCCTGTCGATAGCGAACATTCCGCCGTATTCCAGAGCTTGCAGGGCAATTCAATGAATAAAATCAGAAAAATGATTCTGACCGCTTCCGGAGGGCCTTTCTTCGGAAAGAAAAAATCAGATTTGCAGAACGTCACCGCAAAAGATGCCTTAAAGCATCCTAACTGGAATATGGGCAATAAAATCACAATTGATTCTTCCACGCTCATGAACAAAGGCCTTGAATTTATCGAGGCAAAATGGCTCTTTGACCTCACGCCGGAACAGATTGAAATTGTTGTGCACCGTCAGAGCGTTCTGCATTCGGCTGTTGAGTTTGAAGATTATGCTGTTATCGGACAGATGGGCGTGCCGGATATGAAAATTCCGATTCAGTATGCCCTGTTATATCCAAAGCGTGTGGACTGCCCCACAAGACCGTTATCCCTGACGGATTACGGGACACTCACGTTTGAGAAGCCCGATTATGAAACGTTTGACTGCCTGACATGTGCCATAGATGCCATCAAAGAAGGCGGTCTCCGTCCGGCAATCGTCAACGGCGCAAATGAAGAAGCGGTCGCACATTTTCTGCGGGATGAAATTAAATTTCTCCAAATCGGCGAACTTGTCAGAATGGCGATGCAGAACGTCAAAGGCGGAACAGTTCATAATTATGAAGAAATTCTCGAAGCCGATTCGCAGGCAAGAAAATTTGTTCGGGAACAAATCGTCAAAAGCTGATAATGCAGAAAGGATTTATTACTGCCTATGATTACGATTATCGTTGCAATGCTGGTATTCGGGGTAATTATTGCCCTGCATGAGTTCGGACATTTCGCTGTTGCGAAACTTTGCGGAATTAAAGTGAATCAGTTCGCCATCGGGATGGGGCCTGTTCTGCTGAAAAAACAGAAAGGCGAAACAGAATATTCACTCCGGCTGTTCCCGATAGGCGGTTTCTGCGCAATGGAGGGCGAAGATGCCGGAAGCAGTGACCCCAGAGCATTCAGCAGGAAACCCGTCTGGCAGAGAATGCTTGTCGTTGTCGCCGGCGCAACAATGAACCTGATTCTCGGCTTCGTTCTGATTCTTGTCACTACTCTGCTCTACGGCGATGTGATTACACTCAGAATTGCTGATTTCACAAAAGACAAAGATACCGGAATTTCCACTTCCACAAGCGAAACCTGCGGTCTGCAAATCGGTGACGAAATTCTGTCAATTGACGGAATGCGGATTTTTACAGATACAGATTTGTCTTATAAGCTTCAGAATACAGAATCCGATACGATGACACTGGTTGTCCGCAGAGACGGCGAGAAAATAACGCTCAAAAATGTGAAATTCTATAACACTGCCACGCAAGGACGGCAGGATTTCTATGTTTCTGCTGAAAAACTGAATTTTTTCAATGTGATTTCCTACAGTTTTCTGGATACGATTTCCACAGGGCGGTTAATCTGGATTTCGCTCCGTGATTTAATCACCGGAAAATATGGGTTTCATGATTTATCCGGCCCTGTCGGCATCATCAGCACGATAGGAGAGGCGGCCTCTTATGGAGAGACTTTCAAACAGCATCTGACATCCGTGCTGTCGCTGGCCTCTTTTATTACTATCAATGTCGGGATATTCAATCTTCTGCCGATTCCTGCTCTGGACGGCGCAAGATTTGTCTTTCTGGCAATTGAGGGCATCAGAAAAAAGCCTGTCAGCCCCGAAAAAGAAGGTATGGTGCATTTCGCCGGCATGGCAGTATTATTTCTAATCATGATTGCTGTTACAGTTCAGGATATTTTCAATCTGGCAAACAAATAAAAAAATCTGCCGGAGCGCAGAACTCCGGCAGAAATTTTCAGAGCAAGTTTTTCAAAAGAAGGTGATGATTTGGAATTTCTCAGGCAGTATCAGCTTGATTTTATGCTTATGCTCAGCGGTGTCTGTATTGCGGTAGCATTCTGCGGAATTTTTACCAGCATGTCAAGGCTTAGAAAATGGTCTTTGTTTATGATGGGAATCAATGGATTTATCCTGCTGACCGCTGACCGCTTTGCCTATATTTTCCGAGGAGATACAAGCACTTTCGGTTTCTGGATGGTGAGAATCTGCAATTTTCTGGTATTTTTTATGTCACTTGTGATTGTACACACATTCAATATGTATCTGACGGACTTGTGCAGGACAGATGTAAAATTACTGGAAACACCATTAAGACTGAGAGTGAATGAGGTTTTATTGTTTATCGGAGAATTATTGATTATCGTTTCGCAGTTTACCGGATTTTATTATACTTTTGATGCAACCAATCATTACCATCGTGCCAGCGGATTTATTATCTGCTATCTTATCCCTATGAGTATCTGGATAATGCAGTTTTCAGTAATTGTGCAGTTCTGCCGGAAAATTGATAAACTGCTGTATATTTCGTTGATTCTGTTCACAATACTCCCGTTTATTGCTTCGGTAATGCAGTTTTTTATCTACGGACTGTCGCTGACAAATATCACGCTTGTCGGGCTTATTTTGGTGCTCCGCATTTTTGAAGTGCGCAATACCAGCCAGCAGATAGGAATCATAAACCGGCGTGAAAAACAGCATCTGCGCTCTATGGTGGAAGAAACTGCCTATGCCCTTGCAGAAGCTATCGAAGCAAAAGACAAATATACTCACGGCCATTCTTCCAGAGTCGCAAAATATTCCGAAATGATAGCCCGTCAGGTCGGAAAGGATGAAAGGGAATGCCAGAATATCTATCTTGTCGCCCTGCTTCATGATGTGGGAAAAATCGGCATTTCCGAACAGATTATCAATAAAGACAGCCGTCTGAATGATGAGGAATTTGCTGTCATCAAGACACATCCGGTTATCGGGTATCAGATTCTGAAAAAAATCACGCATAATCCGACACTCAGCATCGGTGCACATTATCATCATGAACGCTATGACGGAAAAGGCTATCCGGAAGGCCTGAAAGGGGAGGAAATTCCGGAAATTGCAAGAATTATTGCAGTCGCAGATGCCTATGATGCCATGACATCCAAAAGAAGTTACAGGGATTCCCTCCCTCAGCAGGTAGTGAAAGAGGAAATCCGCAAAGGAACAGGAACGCAGTTTGACCCCGTATTCGCCAGAGTAATGCTACATCTGATAGAACAGGATACAGAATATTCTATGCGGGAAAAAACACCGGAAGAAAACGTTTCTGTTACTGATACATGATTTTTTTACAGGAGGCTTTATTTATGAGAAAAATTCATCCCGTCAAAGTCGGAAACTGTATTCTGAACGGCGAACATATCTATATTCAGTCTATGCTGAATGTTCCGGCGGATAACGTGGAAGGCAACGTCCGTCAGGCAGTCGAACTCGAACAGGCCGGATGCGAAATCATCCGGACGGCTGTTCCGAATCTCGAAGCCGTCAGACTGATTCCGGCAATTAAAGAGAAAATTAATATCCCGTTAGTCGCAGATATTCATTTTGATTATAAAATTGCTCTGGAATGTGCTTTCGCCGGAGTGGATAAAATCAGAATCAATCCGGGCAATATCGGCAGTATGGACAGGGTCAGACAAGTGGCGCAGGTCTGTCGGGAAAAGAAAATTCCTATCAGAATCGGCGTGAATTCCGGCTCTCTGGAAAAAGAACTGCTTGCTAAATATGGTTCGCCGACACCGGAAGCACTTGTAGAAAGTGCTCTGCATCATGCGGCTATGCTCGAAAAATTTGATTTCAATGATATTGTGATTTCTATCAAGTCTTCTGATGTGAACCGTATGATTGACAGCTACAGATTAGCATCTGAAAAATGTCCCTATCCACTGCATTTGGGCGTGACCGAAGCCGGTACGGAACGCATGGGATTAATCAAGTCTGCAATCGGCATCGGCTCGCGTCTGCATGACGGCATCGGCGAAACTATCCGTGTTTCCCTGACAGATGACCCTATCAGAGAAATCAAAGCGGCAAAGGATATTCTCAAAAGCATCGGCAAGCGTGGAGGCGTGCAGATTGTCTCCTGTCCGACCTGCGGAAGAACCCAGATTGATTTGATTTCTCTGGCCAAACAGGTGGAAGAAGCTGTCGAAAACATCAATAAAGATGTCAAAATCGCCGTGATGGGATGCGTTGTCAACGGTCCTGGTGAAGCACGTGAAGCAGATATTGGTGTCGCTGGCGGAAACGGTATCGGAATTCTGTTCCGGCACGGCGAAACACTCCGCAGAGTGCCCGAAAATGAAATTGTTCCGGCTCTGCTCGAAGAACTCGAAAAACTTTGATTTATTTTCTTATTGGGGGTTAGTGCATGGCAAACGCTACTATTTTGGAATTTTTAAAGCAGTATCTGGAAGATATTCCGCCGTCCGTGCAGACGGGCGTAATTGAAAATATTCTCTATGATGAGGGAAAATTACAGAATATCACGTTCGTAACGAGATTTTCTTCTGTTGTGCCGACTGCGGATATTATCCGTTTTGAACAGGTGACAGCCCACGCAATTCAGGTCAGCAGTTTCCGGCTCGACTGCCGGTATGCTCCGGAATTGTTTACATTGGAAAGCTATCCTGTTGTTGTCGAAATGCTCAAGAGAGAACTGCCGATTATCAACGGCTTTTTAAACAATGCAGATGTCAGATTTGAAAATGATGTGCTGGATATTACGATTCATAACGGCGGACTGGAAATTCTGAACAAATTTTATTTTCATCAGAAGTTTGCGGAATTCGTACAGAAACATTTTTCCAGAGCGATTACAGTCAATTTGCAGGGGGATAATGTCATCACCGAAACGCAGATACAGAATATCATTCCGCAGAATGCGCCTGCACCGGTACTGCCTCCGCCATCGAATCAGAATACCAATACACCGCCCCCGATTCCCGACAAACCGCAGTCCGTTTCAATGAATTCTGTTCAATTGGAATCTGTCAAGGGAGAAGACAAACTCATCAAAGGCCATCTCATCCGGAGCGATATTATGCCGATTCCGGAAGCCTTGCAAGTCAAAAATCAGCGTGTTGTTGTCTACGGAGATATTTTTGCATCAGAAACCAGAGATATTAAAAACGATTACAGAATTGTGACCTATCAGATTACAGATTTTTCCGGTTCGGTAAAAATCAAGCTGTTCGACAAAAAGGAAAAAATCGAGATGATTCCGCTGGACGAGCTCAAAAAGGGAATAAGTATTCTTGTCGCCGGAAAAATCAAAGAAGATACGTTCGAGCATGAACCTGTTTTAGAACCGGATTCGATTGTCATCCGCAAACGGAAACTCCGTCAGGATACTGCCAAAGAAAAACGTGTCGAACTGCACTGTCATACCAACATGTCCGCAATGGATGCCGTTACCGATGCCGGAACGCTGATTCGCAGGGCACATGACTGGGGACAGCCGGCAATTGCCATCACCGACCACGGCATTGTACAGGCCTTTCCGGATGCCTTCGGCGCAGAAAGTGCACTCAAAGACCCGAATTTTAAAGTCATCTACGGATGTGAAGCCTATGTCATCAATGATTTAGAGCCTCAGAGAATTCTAAAGGGCGATGATAACAGAAGCATTCAGGATGAAGTAATTGTCTTTGACGTGGAAACAACCGGCCTGAATAAATATTATGACAGACTGACGGAAATCGGTGCTGTCCGGCTGAAAAATCTACAGGTTGTCGAAAGTTTCAATACATTCGTGAATCCGGAACAGCCTATTCCGGCCAATATCACCGAACTGACAGGCATCACGAACGAAATGGTCGCCGATGCCCCTAAAGAAGCCGAAGCTGTCCGGAAATTTATGGAATTCTGCGGAGACAAGCCCGTTCTTATCGCACATAACGCCGAATTCGATACGAATTTTATTAATTCTGTCTGCAAGCGTCATGATATTGATTTCCCCTATAACTGGATAGATACCCTGCTTCTCTGTCAGTCCGCCCTGCCAAATCTCGGCAAACACAAGCTCGATACCGTTGCAAAACATCTGAAACTTGGAAAATTTGACCATCACCGTGCTTCGGATGATGCCCTTATGCTTGCAAAAATCTACATCAGCCTGACGCAGACACTCGCCAAGGACAAAAAAATAGAAACCCTTCAGGATTTCAATACCAAAACAGATTTGATTGATATGAAAAAATTACGTTCTTATCATCAGATTATACTTGTCCGGAATCAGGTCGGCCTGAAAAATCTTTACAAGCTGGTATCTTACGGACATCTGCACTGTTTTTATAGACATCCGCAGATTCCTAAAACGGTTCTGGAAGAACATCGTGAAGGACTGATTTTCGGTACGGCCTGCGAAGCCGGCGAACTGTTCAGCGCAGTTGTAGATAATAAATCAGAAGAAGAACTCGAAAAACTTGCAAAATTCTATGATTATCTCGAAATTCAGCCGATTGCCAATAATGCTTTCATGCTCCGGAAAGGTATCGCACGGGATGAGGAACAGCTTCGGGATTATAACCGGAAAATTATCGCCCTCGGCGAAAAACTGGGAATTCCTGTCGTGGCGACCTGCGATGTGCATTTTCTGGATGAAAAAGACGGCATCTACAGAAAAATTCTGACCGCAACCCACGGCTTTTCCAGTGCTGATGAACAGCCCCCGCTGTATTTGCGGACAACAGACGAAATGCTGAAGGAATTTTCCTATCTCGGCGAGGAAAAGGCAGAAGAAATTGTTGTCAGAAATACACGCAGAATTGCCGATGCCTGCGAACATGTGTTCCCGATTCCAAAAGGGACATTTACCCCCAGCATTGACGGCGCAGAAGAAGATTTGGTCAGAATTACCCATACCAGAGCCGAAGAAATCTATGGTTCACCGCTTCCCGAAATCGTGGAAAAACGACTTGAAAAAGAACTGAATTCCATCATCAAGCATGGTTTCTCTGTATTATATATGATTGCTCAGAAACTGGTTTATAATTCCGAAGAACATGGGTATCATGTCGGTTCAAGAGGTTCTGTCGGCTCGTCTTTTGTGGCCTCGATGGCCGGCATTTCAGAAGTCAATCCGCTTGTGCCGCACTATATCTGCAAGAAATGCAAGTACAGTGAATTCATCACGGACGGAAGCTATGGTTCAGGCTTCGACCTGCCTGCCAAAAAATGCCCCCGATGCGGAGAAGAACTCTGGCATGACGGCCATGATATTCCCTTCGAGACGTTCTTGGGCTTTGACGGCGATAAAGCTCCTGATATTGACCTGAACTTCTCAAATGAATATCAGTCCAGTGCACATAGATATACAGAAGAATTATTCGGCCGTGAAAATGTCTTTAAAGCCGGCACTATCGGTTCTATTGCAGAAAAAACGGCTTACGGATTTGTAAAAAAATATCTCGAAGAAGCCAAACTGACACTCAATGCTTCCGAAGAAAACCGCCTTTCTATCGGCTGTACCGGTGTCAAGAGAACAACAGGTCAGCATCCCGGCGGTATGGTCGTTATTCCTTCGAATTATGAAGTTTATGACTTCACTCCCGTTCAGCATCCGGCGGATTCTACAGATTCTGAAGTTATCACCACGCATTTCGATTTTAATTCGCTTCATGATACTATCCTGAAACTCGATGAACTCGGCCATGTTGTGCCGACTATCTATAAACATCTGGAAGATTTGACCGGACTCCAGATTAATGATATTCCCGGCTATGACCCGAATGTCATCAGAATGTGTACAGACTGCACTGTTCTGGGCGTGACGGCTGAGGATATTTTCTGTCAGACCGGAAGCCTCGGTATTCCGGAGATGGGGACTGGCTTCACGATTCAGATGCT